>JBEHWO010000629.1:0-3253 GCA_040217695.1 Vulcanimicrobiota bacterium
GAGAAACTGATTTCCAGTTTCCATAAAGGATCAATCCGAGAATAAAAAAACCTGTAGCCACAGGGCGACCGGTCATTATTATATCAAAAGGGTATATAAAAAAGCCTTTTAAATAAATAATAAGTACATAATCAAGCCATCCTAAAAGAGCTATAGAGGCAGAAAAAAGCCATGATTTTTTTGCCTGTGAAAAAGTACCTGAACGCCAGAGTAAAAGGATTACTGAAATACTCATTGTATGAAGATAAATTACGGCAAGGAACGGATGATTGGAAAATTGAGAATCAAAGACAAAGATACTTTTTTTGCCGTAACCAACGCCAAACCACTCAATTGCAAGAAAATTTCCCGTTATATGAACTGCTATTGCAGTGAAAAAAGCTCTTAACCAGCTATGAGTAAAGGCATAAGAAATAAAAAGGATGGTGACAAAAATCAGTATCAGCTCAAGTGTTAGAGGATTATTTCTTTTATAAGTCAAGCAGAAGGTCAGAGTGTGAGTTAAAATATCCACAGAGGAACCTTTCAGATAATCCAGACGAAGTTTCTCACCGGTAAGTACGGAATAAAATAACGGTATAGCCATAAGAGTAATACCGTACATCATCCAGAGCAGTTTTGATACAGGAACTCTAAGGCTTAAATGAACCACAAGAATAACGGATAAAACAACAGTGCCATTCCAGAAGGTATGGTGTAACAGAGTATAATAAGAAAAAAATTTTATTCTTGAAAAATATTCAGTTTCAATATAACACCGTAAAGATGAAAAGAACAGAAAATACAGAGGTGCAAAAATCTGAATATATAATAGAGGAAATTTTTTAAAAAACCCGGATTTATCAATGCACATTAATAATAACTCACAAAAAATATATAATTATATTTTATTTTTCAAAATCAGCAGAGCCGGTGATAATATTATTTTTCCCTGTTATTATCCATATTACAACAGGGTGTAAAAACTGTCAACTTACTGTGGTGAGCATAAATAATACGTATCTGATCTCGTGACGCGTGACGCGTAACGCGTGACGGGAGGAAGACTTTTTTTATATGCTTATTCTCAAGGTCAGTAAATTAAATCACATAAGGTATAAACATCCATGGAACCTTTTTACAATATTCTATATAATCAGGATCCTTACTCAGATGTCTTTCTTCGGTAACAGCACGCATATAATATATAAAATTCGTGCCAATTCCGCTTACTATAGCAGGAATACTCATATAGGGAATGCTCATAATCCACCATGTGATATTTTTTGATATATAGGCAGGATGACGGACAAAAGCATAGGGGCCTGAAGGGACTATTCCTCTGTTAGTCAGGTTAGAGGCTTTAGGGCCAAGAGCGATAGATGCCCATAGATAGAGTCCTATTAAAATTAATATCAAAAACCTGCATAAAAAAGTAAGGTAATGATTTTCAAAGGTGACAAGGCTGGTTTGAGGCCATGGAAAAACATATCCGAATATACTGTTAAAAGGCGGGTAGCAGATAAGAGTAACAGCCCATCCGAGCAGTGTTGGCTCCACACTTTTAACTTCATTATCCAGATATTTTGATTCTGTCAGATAACCGACAGAAAATAGTCCCGTATCGATCAAATACAAAATATCTATCATAATAATATATATGCTGTCATGGACAGATTGTTTATTTAAAATATGCATTATTTCCTTTTCTATATTTACTACATGATCGGCAGCAAAATTAAGCATCACCGGAATATAGAAAAATTTTACCATCATAAAGAGAATAGCGACTCTGAAGGCAGGAGAAAATGACGGAAGAGACCTTTGTTCTGTTTTTTTCTTTTCTTTAAGATACCGCATAGATTGCTTTATAAAATCCAGGAGGCCGAGAATAAGCTGAGCTGCTTTACTGAAACGTCCGGAGTTAAGGAACAGATAATAAGGGAAAGCAAAAATTATATAAATAAAGGCAAGTATGAGAATTTCCTGCTGTACTGACTGTAAAATAAACCCTTTGTAATAGGAAACATTTCTGTAAATTATTATTCCTGCTGACATACAAAGAATATCGGAGAAATAATTCAAAAGGGCTTCTTTATAGTTTAACTTCGTGGTAATATTATTTTTTCCCATTATCAATCATATTAAACAAAAATAACAACTTGTCAAGAAAAATTCACAGAAACCTATAAAATAGCAGGGACATTTTACGAAAGTCCCTGCAGTAAATTTATATAATATTCAAAGTTTTTCTATAAAAATAGTTTCCATTTTCACATAGGCACTTTTTTTAATGGATGTAAAACTCTTATATGTTGTACCACTGATGTCGTCTTTTATTTCTCTGTTTGTTACTTCTACTACCACATGTTTATAAGGTACAGGATTGGAACCGACATATGTTCCGTCTGTGACAGTAACCTTTACATAAAAACCATCCAGGGTAGAAAAAAAATTTGAAATAGTAGCATAGTCCATAGTATTGTATTTTTCAATAGTTCTCTGGGCTATTATATTGGCCTGGTTATAACCGGTACTTTTCTGAAGGGATTCGAGTCCTATCGTAAGAGTTCCTATCATAGTAACAAGGACAAAACTCATAATACCTGTAGCACATACAACTTCTGCCAGAGTCATAGCATATGGCTTTCGAAAAAACTTAAAATTCATGCCATGAAACAATAACGAAGCCATAACCTGAACCTCCCTGTTGATTATATGTCAATACATTGAGGATGGAATCATCAAACTTTATATCTACATTACCTTGATTAATATTCAATATACCCGGATCCCAGTAAGCTCCATTCGGATCGGTATTTGGATCTTTACCTGCTACAATCAGTGAACCCTGAATAACAAATGACGAATTCATCTGCTTAATTTCGCTGTTAAAATCGCCATAGGTGTAAACGAGCCCCTTGAAACTGCTGTCACCCTTTGTAACAAGGTATACATCACCGTTAGCAAAGAGAGCTACATTTTTAGAGGTTCCGCCTCCGCTTACGCTTTTGCCTTCTACATCTATACTTCCTTTGGAATAAAAATTGCCCCGTCCGTCCAGTGCATTAACCTGCTCGGAGTTTACTATAACCAGATTACCTGATATATATGGAGCACCGCTTTGAGAAAAATCCCTTGTGCCGTCTCCCGGTAGATAAAGTGTATAACCTGTGACTGCTGCTCCCGGCGGAGATTGATTACTGGATCCGCTGCCGCTTGTGCTTGTGCTTGTGCTGCTTGTGCTTGTGCTGCTTGTGCTTGTGCTGCTTGT
>JBEHWO010000630.1:0-3245 GCA_040217695.1 Vulcanimicrobiota bacterium
CCTTTTACGGTTTTTGCCTCTTCACTTTTTATCTTTTCTACTATATCCAGTTGTTCTATCTGGGTTTTCCTGGCAAGCAGGAGTGCATCTTTTTTACCCATTCCCTTTTCTCTTATAAGATCTTCTGCTTCTGCTATAAGATCTTCTGCGATTTGTATTTCTTCCTGGACAGTTCTCTTGCTTATATTCAGTTTTTCTGCTGCATCAGTGGTGAACGCGATTGGCGCGTCGGGCACATCGATATACTGGTTTCCCTTGAAAACATTAACTTTTGCATCCTGATAAATTTCTTCATATATTTCTTTTCTTTTTCTTAACTGTTCGCCTCTGTCCAGAAAATGTAGTTTCTGCCTTATTATATTCTCATCTATTTCAACGACCTGGGCTCTGAGTTCATCAATGTCCATTTTAACACATGGAATTTCGTCTCTTTTAAGTAATTTCATTGCCTCTACTCTATGTAAACCGGCAATTAGAATATTGTCTTTTGTAATAGTTATCGGGTTTATAAGTCCAATTTCTTTAATACTGCCAGCTATTTCTGATACGTTGACAGGATCCACAGGTATTCTTCCAGGCTTTATTTTTATATCAGATATTTTTACAGTGGTCATATGTTTTATCTCCTTTTCTTACTCTTCAGTTGTTATTATTGGTAGTTTTACAGATACAGGCTTTTTCCTCTTATCTGATGTTTTAATTTTATTTCCAGAGACAGGATCTGCATTTAAAATTAAGGAATGAACCATCATCTCATTTCCGGGACTACATTTATTACTGCAGGTGAGGACAAAGATGTATTTTTGCCTGATCTCCTCTATAAGATCAATAAGCGTTTATTGGAAAGGTTCTTTAATGTCCTGTTGGACTTTTTGCGGTTTCGGTTACAAATACCCATTTTCTGTTAGTCTTCAATTTTTATCGGTCTTAAATTACCATATTTTTATTAATTAGCAATATCTTTATAGTATATATACTATAAAGATATTCATTTTTAGGAGTTCAAAAAACTTTTCTAATATTTATAGATATTGGTATTGCTTTTTTTTTAAATAAATATTATTATAATTTTATACAGTATATATACTGTATAAAAGTCTATTTTTTTGAAGAGGTAAATTTTACATTGGCTAAAAAGAAAGTTGCATTATCTAATGCTACAAAAGATATTATAAACTTTTTTAATGAAAAAAAAATTAAGGTTTTTAGTTTTAACGAACTGCGAGATATATTATATGAGAATATAGTTAAATGGAAATTATCTAAATCTACAACATTAAAGAATTTTATAGAATTTTTAATGGGGGAAGGTATATTAAAGTTAATAGTTATAGATTTACCTAAATTGAAAATGAAAAGATATACTTATGGGGAACCATCTATTTATGAAATTGCTTTTTCTATAAATAAACAGGCTTATTTCAGTCATTATACTGCATTATTTTTACATAATCTTACTAATAATATTCCTAAGAATGTATATATAAATTATGAACAGGCTAAAAAAATGAGTGATAGAGGTGAATTAACACAGGAAAATATAAATAAAGCTTTTAGTCGGCCTATGAGAATAACTAATCAAATAGCTGCGGTAGGAAATCAAAAAGTATATTTGTTAAATGGTAAAAATGTGGGCAGATTAGGAGTAGAGGAATATAAATTAGATGATAATTTATTTCCTGTTACAGGTATAGAAAGAACTTTAATTGATATTACAATAAGGCCTAATTATGCAGGAGGAGTGCAGGAAGTTTTTAATGCTTATCTTGCAGCTAAAGGTAAGGTTTCTGTTAACAGGCTGGTTAGTATTTTGAATAAGATGGATTATATATATCCTTATTATCAGGCAATAGGTTTTTATCTGGAGAAAGCCGGTTATAAGGATAATATTTTAAAATTGCTGGAAAGATTTGAAATGAAATATAATTTTTATTTGACGTATGAGGTAAAAGAAACAGAGTATTCTTCCAGATGGAAGCTATATTACCCCAGGGGATTTTAGTTGATTAACTTTGTTTAAAACATAATCGAAGTAAAAATCATAATCTTTTATATTTTGTTCATTATATACAGAATTTTTTACTTCCCAGAAACTATCTCTGTGAAATTCTCTTTCTTTATCTATTTTACCTAATAATTCAAGAGGAACTTTTTTTATTTTGAAGATTTCTTTTAATAGATCGAAATTCTCTGGTATGGTTAAGTTTATTGGTGTTTCTATAATTGTGTCTATAACATAGATATCGAAAAAATCTTTAGCTCTTCCTTTTCTATTTGTAGGAACTATTTTTCGGTATAGCTCCATTTGTTGACATATAGCTCGTAACTTTTCGCAGATTATCATTAAAGGGGTATATACATAAATAGTCAGTTCGTCTAATTCTTTTTCTTTTTTGCCTTTACAAAATTCATATTTGCTGATATCTATTTTGAAGGTTTTTTTCTGATTTTCATCTATATCTAAAGCAGTTTTACGAAGAAGGTCCAGATTATTTTTTGATTTTTCATATTTATTTTTTTCTGTTAGCTTAAATTCCAGACGATATCCTCCCCAGAAGTTTTTTAGTTCATTTTTTATTTCTGACGGTCTTGGAGCAAATTTAAAATCAAAGGCAATATAATTTGCATCTTGAAAAGTAACTTCAAAAGCTCTTATCAGTTTTTCTTTGACTGATTCCAGTTCATTTTCAGAGAAATCATTTTCCATTGCTACGTCTATATCTATAGAGGCTCTGCCGGAGATATTATATACAATATCCAGGGCATTACCTCCTTTTAAAACAAAAATATCCATTAAGTCATCATCTGAGAATAATGATATAATAGCCAGTTTTCTGATTTCTCTCAGTTTATCTAACAACATTATGAATGTTTAAACCTTCAGGATTTTTCTTTAAATATTTTGTTATATTATACTACAGAATGTTAATTTATGCAGGTTTTTTTGTTTTTCAGGAAGAATTTTTATATTATTATATATTTTTTAGTAGTAACAGTTTGAAAGTAAATTGGAAAAAGGATGTTTTTTTATGCTTATTGAGCAACTTAAGCCAAATATAATTGTCAGGGGAACGTCTTTTGATGAACCTGTGGAGATTGCTGCCGTTATACCTGTCGGCAGGTCTATGAAAATTATTGGAAAAGGGCTTAATACAGGGAAGTTTGTTGATTTTGTTCTGTCTCCTGAGCAGGTTGCTACCCTGGAAGCTACGCCGGAGCAGGAACCTTTTGATGGTGATCCTTTA
>JBEHWO010000631.1:0-3244 GCA_040217695.1 Vulcanimicrobiota bacterium
AAAAAACTGAAAGAAGAGTTACGTGATAAAATACTGTCTGAACCGGTAATGCTCGGAGTTGATGAACTATCATGCTCTGGAGTGAAACTCCGTATGTTAGTGAAAACTGCACCTCTGCAGCAGTGGGCTGTAAAAAGAGAATTGCTCCTCAGGGTAAAATCCCGATTTAACCAGGAAAAGATTGACTTTGCTTTCACACAGCATACACTTTTTATTCATAAAGTAGAGGATAAAAAATAACCGGAAGTTCTATCAATAAATAGTGAAACCTTTAGTTAAAGGATTACTGTCTGACCTGAAGAAGTTATAAAAAAACTGAAATATTCCTTAAATCTGTCCGGTAAATAATTTACTCTGCGGCGAAGATCATATGGATATGTTTATTACCATGTTTTACGGCACTCTTAATATTCTTACAGGAGAAATGCATTACTGCAATGCAGGACATAATCCTCCCTATCTTATTAAAAAGGACGGAACAGTATTGCCTTTAAAATGGTGAGCGGTACTGCCCTTGGTGCAATGGACGGTATTGATTACATCAGTACCATGATTGATGAAGCATTTAACGAAAAGAACGAAGAATTTACCCCTGAAAGATTATGTAATATTCTGAAAGGCCTGAAGGAGTTTGTACAGCAGGAAGCTGTGGAAACAGTTGTAAATGAAGTAATGAAGTTTGCAGGCAAAGCTCCCCAGTCTGACGACATGACACTTCTTGCCATAAAATATAATGGCAAAAAGTGTTCGTAATCCTGCATGATGTTAAGGATTTTTCATCTCCCCTTCACCGGAAATCTTAAAGGGCGGTGATGTATATTCTTTCGGAAGATAATTCTCAGGGATCGTCGTTTTATTGCCATCTCTTAAAGCTGTGTAATGAGGTGACATTATTTCAACCTGTCCCTCATTAAACTTATCCTGAATATTCTGATGAAGTTCACTATAAATCCCTCCCATACTGTTAGGTTTATCAGTATAGGCATTTATCTGGTAACTTACATAAAAATCATCCAGACTGGTCTGATACACAAAAGGCGCAGGTTCTTTTAATATACCTTCTGTAGAAAGGGCTGCATCTATGAGGAGTTTATGAACAGTTCTCCAGGGAGCATCATAACCTATTGTAACTGTCGTATGAAGGATCAATCCTTTTTCTCTGGCACAGGAACTGTAATTGGTAATATGACTTCCAAGTATCATAGCATTTGGTATGGTAATATCTACATTTTTTATTGTTCTAATCCTTGTCAGATAAAGACTTTTCTCTATAACATCGCCGGTAACCTCTCCTATCTGTATCCTGTCTCCAATCCTGAAGGCATTCATATATATAAGAATAATGCCTGCCATCATATTGGATATTACTGCAGTTGACCCGAGGGAAAAAAGAACTCCCAGGAAAACAGAAATACCTTTAAAGGCAGGTGATTCATAGGCAGGTAAGTAAGGTAAAGCGATAACAACAGCAAAGGCAATAACGAGAAACCTTACAATCATATAAGTAGGTTCTGCCCAGTCTTTATAAAAACCGGGAAATTCTATTGTACCTTTTTCAAGTTCATCAAAGATAAATTTTATAAATTTTATTATATAATATGTAATAACAGCAATGCATAAAAGAAAAAGGAGTTTGGGAATATAAAACAAAATTCCCGCCCATATAATATGAAGTGATAAAAAAATATAACCCAGAAGCTTTTCTCCATAGTCTTCTGTCCATACAAAAAAACTGAAAATAAAAGAGAGATATATATAGAAGAGTGCAAGCTTAAAAATAAAGGCACATAAATTTATAACAGTAATTATAACTCCTGCAATTCTATCTGCCGTAATAAGAACAAGTTTCTGCATTTTAATATCGGAAATACGGCCGCCATGCCAGATCTTAATCTTATTATTTATTATTCTGAGAGTTTTATTCAGAACAGTCATTACGATTATAAAAATAAGTGTTACAATTAAAGAGAAAATAATCCCTCTCAGGACAGTCTTTAAACTGCGTGCTTTTTTATATTCTATTAAAACTTCTCTGATTCTCTGGGTACATTTTTCTGCTCCTTCCTTCTGAGTCATATTTAACGATCGTCCGTCTTCTTCAGAGATGGTCATTAAAATTATATCTTTATATACAATAGTAGGATTTTTACCGTTATTATTTACCTTGATTTCTTCAGGTAAAAAGACAGGTAATTCTGAAACCTTTTTTAATCTATCTTCCAGAACTCTTGCTCTTTCATCAGGAGAATAGGGGCCGAGAGAGTTATTTATAGAAAAAACTTCTTCTCCGTAAAACATGACAGGAACAAAATTTTTCTCAACCAGTCCTGGAGTCTCTTCGCCTGAAGTCCCTTCCGTCACAGGTGAAGGTTTTACTGCCATATCTACAGAAGGTGGTGTGGCCATGTCTTTTCCGGGAGTTACTGTCCGGGTAACAGGAGGTTTTACTGTCATATCTGCAGAAGGCAGTGCATCTTTAGCAGGTGTTACTGCCTGAGTGGCATTTGACTTGATAACCTCTATTGAAGTCTCAGGAGGACTTATAGAAGGTGAAACTTCTGTTCCGGGAGTAGAAATTATTTTACTGGAAGCAGATTTTATATTAACAGAACTGTCTGTCTGAGCCATAACAGAGGAAAGTGACAGTAAGAGGATAAAAACTATTAAATATCTTATAAAAAACATATATTTCTCCTTATTAACAAATCTATCAGAAAATCGGAGTAACAACCGGACTCTGATTAAATATATAGGGTAAGACTTTTCAGACAGATTCAAAATATCTTATAAAAAAATTCGACTGTGTAATAGAATATGTAAAGGAAAGTTTTTACACACTTATAAATTATTTTTATTTTCTACAGATTTTTTTTTATCCTTCATAACATTATAAATTAAATTTAAAAGATTACCGGCTCTGAAAGGTTTAAGGATATAACCTGCAGCGCCGGCATTTAAAGCTCTCTCTCTGTAACATGCTTCATATGCTGCTGTTACGAAGATTACAGGCATTTTATAACCGGAAGAATTGAGATATTCCTGCAATTCAAGGCCATTCATACCGGGCATAATCACATCTAAAATGAGACATCCGGAATTCTCACAGGGAAGATCCTTTAAAAAATCTTCAGATGAAGTAAAGGTACGGACAGTATATCCTTCAGACTTTAAAAGTCTTTTTATAGATTTACAGACCTCATAATCATCATCTACTATAAATATTTGTTCTTTCATAATAAACCGG
>JBEHWO010000632.1:0-3239 GCA_040217695.1 Vulcanimicrobiota bacterium
ACTCTCAGACATTCTTCTATTGTAGTCGTTCCTTCCAGAACTTTACGCAATCCGTCTTCCTGGAGAGTAACCATACCGTTTTCTATGGCTGCATCCTTTACTTCTATTGTAGGAGCATTTCTCAGAATGAGAGGACGTACATTTTCATTGACTGTCATCATCTCGTAAATACCGCTTCTGCCTTTATATCCTGTGCCCTTGCAGTGATCACAACCTCTTCCGTGATAGAAGACTATATTGGTGTCTGCAAGGTTAAGACCGAATTTTGCCACAGCTTCTTCGGGAGGTGTATAGGCTTCGCGGCAGTTTGGACATATTCTTCTTACGAGTCTCTGGGCAATTACTCCTACCAGTGCCGATGCCACAAGGAAGGGTTCTATTCCCATATCTATGAGACGGGTTATGGCACCTGCAGCATCATTTGTATGCAATGTGCTCAGAACAAGATGACCTGTAAGGGCAGATTCAATGGCAATCTGCGCTGTTTCTCCGTCGCGTATCTCACCGACCATTATAATATCCGGATCCTGACGTAAGAAACTTCTCAGAGCAGCACCAAAGGTAAGTCCTGCTTTCGGGTTTATCTGAACCTGGTTTATGCCGGGAAGCTGATATTCTACAGGGTCTTCTACTGTACAGATATTGTCTTCCGAACTATTGAGCATATTCAATGCAGTATAGAGAGTAGTAGATTTTCCGCTTCCCGTAGGGCCCGTAACAAGGATCATCCCGTAAGGTTTAAATACAAGATCTTCAAATACCGCCCTGGTGTCAGGCATAAGTCCCAGTTTGTCAAGGCCTATCATAACTGCGCTTTTGTCCAGGATACGCATGACTACCTTTTCTCCGTGAACTGTGGGAAGGGTAGATACACGGAGATCATATTCTTTATTATCATGCTTTAAATGTATTTTACCGTCCTGAGGGATTCTTCTTTCTGCAATATCAAGGCTTGCCATGATCTTTATACGGGATATCATGGGAGCCTGAATATGTTTCGGAGGTGACATGACTTCATGTAGAACGCCGTCTATTCTGTATCTTACACATACGTTTTTCACTCTCGGCTCTATGTGAATATCACTGGCTTTATCATTAATTGCCTGGGTAATAATCAGGTTAACCACTCTTACAATAGGTGCTTCGTCTACGAGCTTTTGCAACTGAGTCAGATCCAGTTCATCCTGTTCTTCAATCTGTTCGAGATCTTCGAAATCACTCATTGCAATTCCGGTAACTTCTTCATGGACTTCCATAATACTTTTTCCGCCGAAATGATGGTTAATTGCCCTCATAATACTTTCTTCCGTAGAGATCATAGGTTCAATGTCGAAACCGGTAATAAGCCTTATATCATCAATGGCAAAGACATTTAAAGGGTCAACCATGGCGAGGGCCAGTTTCTGGTTTTCCTGTCCCACCGGGATAACTTTATATCTCTGGGCAAGATGTTCCGGAACAGTTCTGGCAAGTTCCATGTCGATCTGAACTTCGTCAAGATCTATGAAAGGAACACCCATTTCCTTACCTATAACTTCCGTAACCTCTTTTTCCGTTACATAACCCAGATTTATTATGATTCTTTCCAGAGATTCATTGCTGCTTTTTTGCTGATCTATAGCTTTTTCCAGCTGCCTTGGTGTAATAAGACCTTCCTCCAGAAGCATTTCGGCAATATCTTTACTTGTAGAACCAGATGTATTTAACATAATGTTTCCTCCTTTTTTATATTTAGAGTGAAAAGTGAAGAGTGAAAAGTGAAAAGATTAGGACATTTATTCTTCCTTTATCAGTGCCCCTCACATGTTACGATGAATAACTGACCTTCAGGGCTTCTTCAAGAGTGGTAACTCCGGAAAGGGCATAACGGAGAGCTTTTTCCCTGAGCGTGACAAAATCTTTCCCCATAAGTCTTTCTTTGAATTCTTTGAAGTCCAGTTTTCTTGCAAAGAGATCTTTCATCTCCATATCGGGAGTTAATATCTCATACAATCCTGTGTGACCGCTGTATCCCGTGTGATTACATTCCTTGCATCCTTTGCCTCTGTATAATGAGACTTTTGCGGCAGTTTCTACTCCTGAAGAAATTCTGCTCCGGAGGCACCTCTGATATAGTCTCAGATAATATCTTTCTGAAATGTCTTCATCAGGGGTATATTCTTCTATGCAGCTTTTACATATAGTTTTTACAGTCCTTCTGGCTATGGCACCTTCCAGGGTTGAAGCCAGAATACATGGATTAAAGCCAAGTTTTTTCAGGAAATTTATGCCATCTAATATATCGCATGCATTCAATTTAACTATTACCATATGACCTGTGAGGGCTATATCGGAGATTATTCTTGCTGTATGTCTGTCAGGTATATTATCAATAAAGATTACATCCGGATCCTGCCATATAACGGATTTCAGTGTTTCATAATATTCATTTTCTCTGGCATCGTCTACCTTTAACTGAATTACCCCTTTTATCGGGGACTCTTGTGAGCTTTCCAGGGAGATAATATTTATATGGCCTCCTCTTTTTGCACTTATGTAATTCAATGCGCTGTACCATGTTTCTATATGACCGCTTCCTGCCGTACCTGTTATGAATACAATACCTGAAGGTTTATCGAAAATTTCTTTTATCTGTTCAATATCTTCCTTTTGAAAATCAGGTATATTAAAGTTTCTGTCTCTACAGATTTTTTTACTTTTATTGATTGACACAACTATTCTTTCTCCGCATGAAAGACGTAATGTTCCGACCTTTATATAAAGTTCTGTTCCGTCTGTTTCCATAAAGAAATTTCCCTGACCGGCAATATTTTTCTCATCATTTATACCTGCCATGTTCTTTAACTGAAGAATCAGTTTTTCCGATATATCCCGGGTCAGTGATTTAACCTCTTTTAATCCTTCACTAAAACGGTATTTTACAACAAATCCTCCTTCTTTCCGCGGCTCAAGGTGTATATCACCTGATGTCTCTGCCAGAGCCTCCGTTATCAGGTCTCTTATGATTTCCGTTCCTTCCTTTACTGAATTATTCATTATAAATTCTCCTTTCATTTTGTTGTGATACATAAAGCGTGATGCGTAAAGCGTAATGTGTAATACCATTTCGCTATCAATTTTGGTATTATAAATCTCCTGGCTTTGCCTGCCTGGCGCTCCTCCGAAAAAAATCTAAACTGGAACAGGCATATTTGTTAGAGCTTACATCATGCCACTTTTCATTATATTTTATTCAAATA
>JBEHWO010000633.1:0-3229 GCA_040217695.1 Vulcanimicrobiota bacterium
TCTTTACTGCGGCACTCAGAATCTGCTTGCAGATATTCTGGAAATACCGGGTCTGACATTACTCTGTCTGAAGTGTAATACCAAAAATAAAGATGAGAATGTATACTGTGATAAATGTGGCAGTCATCTCAGAGAAACATGCCCCTTTTGTATGGACCTTCATTCTACAGGTAAAGAATTCTGCCCTAAAACAGGGCGTAATATAAGAGATTTTCAGAATTCCATTAAAGCATGGGAATTTCAAACCGGGACAGGAATTTATTCAGATCCCTCTGTATGTGATGGATGTGTCTATTTTGGAAGTGACAAATTCTACTGTCTTGATGCAAAAACAGGAAAAAAAATCTGGAAATTCGACATGGAAGTTAAAAGTTCTAAATCTTCTCCCTGTATCTGGAAGAATTCTGTCTATTTTGGAAGCGATAAACTCTACTGTCTGGATGCAAAAACAGGGAAAAAACAATGGGAATTTAAAGGTAAATATACAATTGCTTCAAGCCCATGTATTGTTGATGACCTTCTTTATATTTACATAAGAGGAAAAGACACAATCGGATATATTTATTGTTTTTCTCCCATATCCGGCAGTAAGATATGGAGATTTGAAGCTTTTTATCAGTGGAGTGAAATCAGCCCCTGTGTGTCAGATGGATTACTTTATTTTGTCCGCGAGTGCGATTATTCCGATTTTATTCACAAACTTACATGTGTAAATGCAAAAACGGGTAAAATAGTCTGGGAGCGAAGTGTGGAATTTTCTTTTCAGATAGATTCTAGGCCATGTGTTTCAGATAATATGGTTTATTTCGGCTGTACCGATGGAAATTTTTATTGTCTTGATGCAAAAAGGGGAAGTAAAATATGGGAATTTAAACAGACTTCAGGACTAAAAAGCAGCCCCTGCATTGCAGATGGACTGGTTTATTTCGGAGGCGATAGATTCTACTGTCTGAATGGAAAAACTGGAAGTAAAATATGGGAATTTGAAAAAGGGACAATGAATAGCCCCTGCATTGCAGATGGACTGGTTTATTTCGGAAGTGATAAATTCTACTGTCTGGATGGTAAGAGCGGGAATAAAATATGGGAGTTTAACACTGATGGCTCGATCTCTTCCGGTGCGTATATGTATGACGGTTTTATTTATTTTGGCGATAACAGTAAATTATACTGTCTGGATACTGGTAAAAGAGGTATTACTGCAGGGAATACTCTTGTAGCCGAACCTGTCCGTTAGTATTTGATTTTTGGAAAGGAGTTTTTATGGAAGATATAGAGATGAAATGTGCCTACTGTAAAAGATCGCTGGATATTGATGATGTGAATAAAGTCACATGTCATTGTGAAAAGGTCAATTATCCTCTCATTCTTGCTATAGGTGCAGATGATAAGGAACTCATCTTAAAACTTATAAATAGAGGAGCAGATGTGAATTTCAGATGTACTTTCGGTGGGGAAGAAGAATTAAAAAAGGCGAATGATCCTGAATTTTCAGAAGATGAAAGGAGTTTTTTTCTGGAAATGGCTGAAATGAACAGGAATGTGTTGACTCCCTTAATGGTTGCAGCTAATATGACCAACGGGAGGTTAGATATGCTGGAAATCGTAAAACTTCTCATCAGTAAAGGGGCAGACATAAATGCCAGAGATGATAAAGGTGCACCTGTGTGGCATCATACAGGGAGAAAAGAGACTATAGAGTTTTTTTTAGATAAAGGAGTGGATATAAACGAAAGAGATGATAAAGGATGGACAGAACTTCATACCCAGGCATTCCTGGGCAATAAAGAATGTGTGGAACTTCTTCTCATTAGGGGAGCAAATCCTGATCTTATAAATAAAAAGGGAGACAAACCTCTGGATTTAGCAATAGATCGTAAAAACAAGGATGTTATAGAGCTTCTCGGTAAAACTAATAAACCTTCTGACCTGCCTGCTCCACCAAAATCTTCAGGTACATGCAGTGTGTTGTTACTTGTCATCATAGGAATTTTTATATTAATGTTATGTTTTATACCTGTAATTTTTTTCTTTATTTTATTTTTATTGAAAGGAGCATGATTTATGAATAAGTTGAAAACACTTTAATGTTTGTCACTATGTTACCTGGCTGAGGATAAATGTCTGAATAATAGGGCTTTCTAAATGTTAAATTTATATTGAAGGAGGTTTAAACGGTGTTTAATCAACAAAAAGTAATAACAATTCTGAGTTTATTAATATTATTCTTTATTTTTTTATCTGCAAATTTGATGGCTGAAAACATCTATATTGGTGATATGGTTCTTATAAAAATTTTTACAAAAGAAAAATACGGTCCGAAAGAAAATTTTTATATAGGAAAATATGAGATAACCAATAAGGAATACTGGCAGTATGATCCTGACCATAAAGGCGATTGGTCAAAGCCGAATTTTCCTGTAGAGAATGTCAGTTGGGATGATGCAGTAGCTTATTGTAAGTGGTTAAGCAGTAAAACAGGGAAAAAATATCGTTTACCTACAGTATCGGAATGGGAATATGCATGCAGTGGTGGTACCAGTACTCAGTATTACTGGGGAAATGACTGGTATGGAGCAAGGACTACGGAGGAGGCCATAAAGGTTGGCTGGCCATTCTATAGTATTGGTGATGCTTATTGCTGGACTTCTAGCAATTCAGAAAAACAGGTTCATACTGTAGGGCAAAAGAAACCAAATGCCTGGGGGCTATACGATATGATTGGGAATGTACGTGAATGGTGCAGTGACTGGCGTGAGAATAATATTCGTGAGGGTTATGTCATACGAGGCGGTAGCTGGAACAAATCAGGTAACAATGAATGCTCGATGTTGCATTTTGCATTGAATGGCGACTATGGCGATTCTGATTATCACAGTAATGATTTAGGTTTTCGTATCGTCAGGACACCTTGATATTAATTTTTTTAATTTTACTGACCTGAGCATAAGCATTTAATAAAAGTCTTCCTTCCCGTCACGCGTTACGCGTTACGCGTCACGAGAGCAGTTATGTATTATTTATGCTCACTTCAGTAAAAATAAAAGAGACATAAAAATTGGAAATAATCGGTTATATTATTTTTTCTAACCGGCAAATAACAAATGCCATAACAATAGAATACAAAGAATTTGCCTCTGTAACTTTATGCTCTCATATAAAGTTATTAATTTAAGAAGTATTACCAGAGAAGGAGGATTACTATGAAAATAAAAAAATTTATAATAGT
>JBEHWO010000634.1:0-3198 GCA_040217695.1 Vulcanimicrobiota bacterium
ATAGCAATATGGTGGACTTCTGAGAACGGCCAAAAAATCAGACACAGGGAAGAGAGAGTAATTGATTTCTTTGATTCGGATTTGACTGGATTTAATTTTGGCGTGCCTCCTCCACCGACTGCTACTCCTACGTTTCCTCCACCGACAGATAAGTATTACGATATTGTTACTGAAAAAATAATAGCTCAAAAGGTAAAATGGCAACAGGAATTAGGATGGAAAGAAGGTTTAAAGAAAACAGCGGACTGGTTGAACGGTCAGGTGCCGGAAGTACCTGGGGTACGGAAACGATTCGTGTAAAAAACAGCCACAAGGAATTTTCCTATCCCATATTTTCAGTGAAACTCGCATTATAGTTGATAGAAGGCGGTTTTCTCTGTAAATCCAGACTATATCTTCCAAAACGATTAACATGTTGCCTAATATAAGGACTTAATGCAGTTATGATGTCTTCACCAATTACATACCCTTCTATAATAAGCTCTTGTAGAATTTTCGTTATATAAAATACATTGTAGAAAATAACGCAGTTAGCTACCAAATGATTGTACTTTATTATTTTTCTCTGCTGATCACGGTCATTCTCTGCAATAATACCTTCACTGCCAAAAGATAACCATTTGGCAAAACCGTTAAAGGCTTCACTTTTGTTTGTTGCTGCCTGTATTATGCTTCTTAAACCCTCATCCATCATATATTTTATAAGAAAACCAGTTCGGACTACTCTTCCTAATTCACGAAAGGCCTGGTATAAGCGATTTTTCTTGCTGTATGTACTCAGTTTTCTCAAAATTGTAGATGGTGTTATTCGTCCTGCTTTTATTGATAATGCCACTCTAAACATATCAGGAAGATGAGTTTCTATAAGATCCCAATCAATTGTATCTGAAAAAAGCTCATCTATATGAGTATAATGGACATCTTTATATGCACGATAAAATTTAAGATCCTTCCAGTTCCTTATTCGAGGCATGAGGTTAATTCCGAGAAGAAATGACAAACCGAACACTGGTGCATTTTGACCTTGAGTATCAGCATGTAATATGTCTGGTTGTATATCGGATTCATTTTTTAAAAGTCCGTCAAGAATATAAACTGCTTCCCAAACGCCACAGGGAATAAAATGGCTGAATAACGCAATATAGGTATCTGATATATGATAATAACCTATTCCTCCATAACCACCATAACGGATATGATATTCCGATAATAAATTTTGTTCATATAAATCCCATTTTGTACCATCTGCAGATGCTCTTTTTCCTGTTCCCCAGTATTTTGGCAGTCTAAAATGGTTGTACGAATTAATGAGATGTCGAATAGCCTGATCAATTTTATCTTCAGATATGTGTCTTTGATTAACCCAGGCAATTTGATTACGATTTATATCTTCTAAAGAACGAGCAGTTTGTGTTGTACCTAAATTACAACCATAACAAAAGGTTGTTATTAAATATCTTTCTACTGGATTATCAATTTTAGCTTCATATCCTGAAATAGGATAAAAGAATTTTGTCCAGTTAAGCCATAATTCAGTATCTGTAAGAATATCCAATATATTTATAGGCTGTAATTTTTTTGAAATCAACCCTTCAATTTTCTTAAGATTTTCGGGGTCTTGTTTTTTTTCTGATTTCCTAATAATAGGTTCATTATTTTCTATCCTTACATATTGATTTGATGGAAAATCCTGGTCAACATCCTGAATGGTTTTATGTAACCAATTTTTAAGAAAATCAATAAATAAATTACCCTCAACCGGCAAATTTACTTGTTGACCATATATAACTTTATTTTCTTCATATTCTTCCCATGAAAGTAACTGCTCCCTGTAATCCGAATATTTGTCACTTCCCTTTATATAAAGATCTCCAGATTTTAAGTCCCACATAACCTGGGAAAATAAACATATTTCAAAATACCTGCGGTCAATTTTATCGGGATAAATTCCTCTGTTAGTATTACCTGTAACTAAACGCCACCAGGAATCAGGAACCCAATTCAAATCAACAAGTTGAACTTTTTTTTCTTCTTTTCTCCCCTTATTTTCAATATTTATTGTATTAATCCAGTCAGAACGTCTATTTTCATTTGTTTGTGTAAATAAAAGTGATTTTTCCAAAGATTTATCCTGGCTTGTTGAATACATTTCTACAGTTTTAAGAATTCCGAAAAGTGTTACTCGATGGCTTTTATAATATTTCCATAAAAATGGATAATAATTATTCCCGGAATAAGCTGTATGAGCTTCACATTTTGATAATATATCATCTGTCTGCTCTCCAATAACAGATTCAATTGCTGAAAATTTTTCATCTATTGTACCTTCATTTTTATATGCAATAACTATATCTTTCAGAGTAAATATTAATTTATCTACAGTCTCTGTATGCTGTTTACGGTATAACTCTAATGCTTCTTTTCCTTTTCTATGAATACTCATCATCCTTTTTATAAACATTTCAGCTAAATCATCAAAAGCCTTGGATGATTGCACTGCTAATAAAGAAGTGGCAAGGGTATAACGTTTATAAGGTTCTATTTCTTTCATTCGTGAGGCATTTAGAGTTTTGGCTTCAGCAGCAAAATGTTTAATCTTTATATCAGGTATATTTAAAAGTATATCAGAAGAAATTTTTTGTTCTGTTAACCAGGTCAAATATTTTACTAAATCTTTTAAATGTGTTAATGTAGGACTACCAGGCTCTTGCCTTAATAAATTCCAAGGTGTATATATTGATGTATCTTCTAATTCCAGTAAAGAATCAATTCTTTTCCTGTCATCGTCTCCAAGATTATTAAAAATTTGATAATAAAAAGAGCGATTTACTGCAACTTTAATTCTATTTGATACCCTTAATAATGTACTAAAAGCAGGTAATTCATATCTTTGTCTGATTAATTCTTCAATAGCAATGTTTATAAGGTCTGCGGAATCATTTTTTGTTTTTGCTGCTGTACCAACTGCTCTGACGATAATATGTCTTGCCTGTGTATCATATGGTTTTACATTGAGATATTCTCTAATTACCTGAACATGTCTTAATCGAGTTCCGGAATTATTATATTTTACGAATACATCTTCTGTAATTTTTATAGAAAGATTTAAAAAACTAATAATATGTTGTCCGATATAATTCGGAACATTCGTTAAAGGAATAAAATATCCAAGCCTTTGAAAACATTTTAACAGAATGA
>JBEHWO010000635.1:0-3153 GCA_040217695.1 Vulcanimicrobiota bacterium
GAAGCATCTCTTACTGCAAACAGTGTTAAGATTACTGAAAATAATTTTCCCCAGACCTATGAAATATTTAAAGAATGCGGAGATATACTGGATCTGAAAAAATTACCGAAGTTTTATGTGAGTCATGAGCCGGGAGTTCAAGTCTGTACAACCGGTGCAGATGATACATTTCTTGTAGTGAGTTCTGCCCTCATAGACCTTATGACCATAGATGAGCTTTATTTTATAATAGGCCATGAAATGGGTCATATAAAAAGTAATCATGTCCTCTATCATGATCTTGCCAGCTGGATAAAACATATTGCTACGGTTGCAGGAAATCTTACCTTCGGTATAGGTGAAATAGTAGGTATGGGCCTTATGACTGCCATAATAAACTGGATAAAAAAATCTGAGCTTACTGCAGACAGAGCAGGCCTGATTGCCTGCCAGGATGTGGACGTGGCAACAAAAGCTCTGATGAAACTTGCACTTGGTTCAAAAAAGCTCTTCTCTCAAATAAGTATAAATGAATATATCCGCCAGGGTGAAGAACTGGAAGAAGTTGAAGATAAGGGTGCTCTATTTAAAGCAATGATACAGAGTACTACTCTTACCCATCCTTTCACTACTACAAGGATTAAAATGTTGCAGGAATGGGCAAAATCAAAAGATTATGAAAGACTATTTGAAGGTGATTATAACGGTTCACAGGAGAAAAACACAGAAGAATTGTACGATAAAGAAAATAATGATGAAATAGAATGTTATTTCTGCCGTGCTACTGTATCTGCAGATGATACACAATGCAGCCTCTGCGGGCAGTCTATCTTTAAAGCCCCGCCTATATGCCCTGAATGTTTTAGAGATTTGAAACCTGGTATGGAAAAATGTCCTTTCTGCGATAAAAATTTCAGACCTTCAAGAGCGAAACTATGGGTTTATGGTAAAGTCAAAGATGTCAGGTCTTTTGTAGGAGATAATCTGGGAAAGATGAATCCTTTTAAGAAAGAAAAAGGAGAATGAAATACAGTATTCTGGATGAAGAAATGGTATTTTTGAGAAACCTTTACCTGTAAAAAATTGAGATTGTAAGCTCTAACAAATATGGATGTTCCCAGTTTACTGACCTGAGCATAAGTATTTAAGGAACGATAATTAAATAACTGTCTCAAATATATTAAATCGTGACGCGTAACGCGTAACGCGTGACGCGAGGAAAGAGACAATTAATAAAATTCTATTCCTAATTCCTAATAAAGGTTTTTCCTTCCGTCACGTGTTACGAGAGCATATATGTATTATTTATGCTTACCCCGGTAGATTGTTCCGGAATAACGTCGGCCAGGAAAAACAATGGAATTTATAACGATAAACTTGATAGTCATTTGTTATACCCTTCTACGGGATTATTATCAATCTTCTGTGAACCTCGTTATGATAGTGCTTCGAAAAAATTTGTAAAAGAATAAAAAATTATGTTATAATTAACCCTGAGGTGTTCCTCGTGGAAATAATATGTCCATCCTGTGGCACACATACGAATAAAAATGAAAGTTTCTGCCAGGATTGCGGCTTTCTTCTGACAGAATCTTACATGCCGTCTATACCGCAATATAATAAAATTGATGAGAACAGATATAGTGCTGAAGCCATAACAGAGAAAAGAATTTCTGTAAGTACTCCTCAAAAAACGGTTCTTGTCCTCCCCGATGGTGTTCTTCTGAAGGAAAAATACATGGTCAAATTTCTTACTGTTGGCGGTATGGCAAGTATATATCAGGCCATAGATATAATGACAGACTTGAAATATATAATAAAAGAAGCCTATTCTCCGGATATAAATGAAAAAGAAATAATGACTATGGCTCTTTTACAGGAAAGAGATACACTTGCAAGACTTTCCCATCCGGGTATAGTAAAAGCAATAGATCTTTTTCAATTTCTTGGTACCTATTATCTTGTACTGGAATATGTTCAGGGTAAAAATCTGGATGTTTATGCAAAAAAAATGGGTATATTTATAGATGAAAAAGATGTTTTAAGCTGGTCCTTACAGATATGTGATACGCTGGATTATCTTCATAATCTTCCTGAACCTCTGGTTTATCGTGATATAAAACCTGAAAATCTCATTGTAGATGTGTTCGGACGGGTAAAATTGATAGATTTTGGCATTGCAAGAAGCTTTAAGGTGAACAAGAGTAAAGATACTATGGCTATAGGAACGCCCGGTTTTGCCGCTCCCGAACAGTACGGAAAAAAACAGACCGATCACAGGTCGGATATTTACAGTCTTGGAGCAACCATGCATTATCTCATGTCAGGAAGCGACCCGAGAGAAAGAGAAAATCCTCTGCTCTTTCCGCCACTGGAAAATTTTAATCCTTCTATCAGTCAAATAACTAAAAAAGTCATCAATAAAGCAATAAAGCTGGAAAGAGAAGAGCGATATCAGACTGCGAAGGAAATGAAATCGGATATTGAATATGCCCTGAAAGATTACGGGTTTATGTCTCCTGCCGTGAGAGAGCCTTTCGAGCCGGGAAGAGTAAAAACCTTCGGAGATATTCATCCGGGCCTTCTGAGCTTTGTTCTTCCTGTACTGACATCTTTTCTTACCATCTTTTCCATAGGCATATATCCTCTTTCATTCCTGTCGCCCTTTATTGTCGGTCTCTCTTTTATTGCAGGCACCATACTGGGAGTAAAAGGTATAATCAGGGATCTGAAGAGTCAGAGCTATGGAATGCTTGTAATCTCTATAATGGGCACTGCCATAAATCTTCTGCCAACAATAGTTGTGGTTCTCGTAGTTGTAGCACTTATATTTTCAGGATTTTTTTGACAGGAATTTTTGGGATTTATGGGATTGCCGGGATGATAAATAACTTTACTTACTGACCTGAGCATAAGCCTTTAATAAAGGTCTTCCTCCCGTCACGCGTTACGCGTTACGCGTTACGAGATCATATATTTATTATTTATGCTCACCTCAGTAAAATTTTTAATCCTGCTAACAGCCATGACCATTCGGTCACAACGAAGAATGAGGATCTGTTCTCGCATCACGCATTATACCATTTCGCTATCAATTTTGGTATTATAAATCTCCTGGCTTTGCCTGCCTGGCGCTCCTCCGAAAAAAATCTAAACTGGAACAGGCATATTTGT
>JBEHWO010000636.1:0-3151 GCA_040217695.1 Vulcanimicrobiota bacterium
ACTCAATATAGAGATAATGCCTGACCACATCCATTTATTTATATCAGTACCACCTTATATAGCACCAACAGATATTGTAAAAACTATTAAGAGTATTACTGCTATAGAGCTATTTAAAAATTATTCTGACTTAAAGAATAACAAATTTTGGGGTTCTGGTCTGTGGAGCAAGGGCTATTATGTTGGAACTGCAGGCACCGTAACTGCTGATACGATACAGAGGTATATTGATGAGCAAAAAAACAATCTGTGAACAGAGGCGTGCCATTCATCCTCGCCCACAAGGGGACGAGGTTTTCTGGCACGATTCTATAAAAAGAAAGAAAAACCTTAAAGGAGGCATGACATTATGAAATGCCAGTTATTAACAGAAGAACAATATAAAAAACTGTCCAGAACGTTAGTAAACAACATTGAAAAAAATCATAAAATAGTTCCATTAAATTCATTAAAGCATCATAAATATACGCTGAAAAGGCCTGTTTATATTACTATTGAATATGACAGAAATACTGTTATAGCATCACTTCCGGATATAGAATCTTTTGCCAGCGGAGATACGGAATATGAGGCTATTAATGGACTTTGTATTGATATTGTTAATCTTTATGAAGATCTTAAGCTCGATAGAGAAAATTTAGGAAAATTACCGGGCCAGTGGCTGCAGTATCTTGAGGAGATAATTGAATACAGATGAAGAAAAGTGAAATTGAAAAAATATTCAAAAAGTTAAATTTACAAATTCGCCAGACAGGTCATAATTACGGATGGCTGATTGTAAAAGATAAGAAAATACTGAGAGTTCATTTTTCTCATGGGAAAGGTGATATTCCCGGCAAGATAGCTTCTAAAATAAGGGGACAACTGAAATTGTCTCACGATGATCTAAAAAAATTATTAAGCTGCCATCTGGGATTAGACTCTTACCTCGATATTCTTAAAAGTAAAGGAATTCTTGAGGAATAAGGCATGATAAAAATATGAAAGATATTTACACCCTTGAATTCATTATAAATGGCAGAGTGGAAAAAGTAAGTTATGCAATGAGAGTGGACTTTGATCTTTATGCGGCCCACTGTTATGAATATGAACTCGGCGCCATAGGAGATACTCTTGAAGAAGCACATAAAAACGTAAAAGAAGTCCTGGAATATTACCTTTATGAACGATTCCCTGAAATAGAAAATTTCATGAAGGGCTATAATGAAGAGTGGCATGAGAGAATAAGAAAATTAAAAGAACATATAGTTTATATGGGAATAACAAAAAAACGATTAAAAAAGCCCTATAAATATGTAATATACGAACTGGATGCCCGTTATTACGCATGGTGCCTGGATGTGAATATACGCAGGGAAGGTAGAAATCGTAAAGAAGTTGAACATTTCCTGAGAGAAGCCTTGAAAAATATGCCGGAAGAGAGAAATGATTAAAGAAAGAAATGAAAATATTTTTTTACACCGGCGGATTTTGTCGGTGAGAATATATTATAGTAAGATTGTTATGAAATAAAAAGGAGTAGTAAATAAAAGATAAATGAGGATAAAATTACATTTTACCATCCCACAGGCCTTCCAATTACCTGTATCACACAATGAAATCCTGCAGGGGTTTATTTACCATCATCTGGAGAAATCACTTGGAGATTACCTTCATGAAGAAGGGTTCAACCATCAGGGAAGAAAGTTCAAACTCTTTACGTTTTCCCGTATTTTAGGAGATATAAGATTTGATAAAACGAGAAGAGATTTTCATTTATCATCATCCTTCACACTGGTAATAGCATCTCCTGTAGTAGTAATACTGGAAAGTCTTGCAAGAACTCTTGTTAATTCAAATAATTTGCAATTAAATGGGAATGAAATTATTCTGGATTCCATTGACGTACAGGTAGAGAAAAACAGTTTATCAAATTCCTGTATAATTCGTATGCTCTCCCCTGTTACAGCATATTCGACATTGCAGACTGCAGATGGCAGAGCTAAAACCTATTATTACAATCCAAGGGAAATAGAATTCACCGAATTGCTCAGGAAAAATCTGGAAAAGAAATATGAACTGATTTATAAAAAACCTCTGCCTGAAGGAGATTTCGAGATAAACATGCTCGGTTCCAGTAAAAACAGGGAGAAAATTATTACCTATAAAGATTACATAATTAAAGGTTGGATGGGAGATTTTGAAATAAATGGCCCGCCGGAACTTATTCTGACGGGCTTTGATGCCGGTCTGGGGGCAAAGAATTCACAGGGTTTTGGATGTTTTGAAATATTAAAAGAGAGGTGATTGTATGATTGAGGCGTTGAGGGAAATTGGGATTGTGTGCGGGAAAGAAGATGCTATTTCTGCAAATCCGTTTTTAGGTAAAGATCCTGGTTTATGTAAAGTGATCAATATTTGTATTAAAGAAAATGGCGGTGAATATACTTTTAATGAAGTAAGGCTGGAAGATTTCAATAATAATTACTCTATTTATCTTTATAAGAAAAAGGCTGCACAGGGTGCTAATTATACTCCGTGTGGTCTGGTAGCAGGCGATATAGAAAAAACTATAAAAGGAAGAATTTATGGGTGGTTTAATGGAGATAAAAAATTTATAGGAATAGAAAAAGTATTAGAAATAGACAGAGAAAAAATCACAGAACAAATAAAAGGTATAGAGAGAGATAAAAAAACCAACTATCTTTTGACTATAAGTATAAATGACAAACATCTTGGAGAACATCAAGAATTTAAAGAGGAAATGTTCAATAGATGCGCTGAAAAACAAAAAGGGGTTTCTACAGATGACGGCACCTGTTCATTATGTTCTGCAAAGGGATCAGTATTTGGAGATATCGCTCCATTGAGTTCTTACACACTGGATAAGCAATGTTACATAGCTGGGGGATTTGAAAAGATAAAAGGCTGGAAAAATTTTCCCTTATGTCTTTCTTGCAGTAATTATCTTCAGCAGGGTAAAGAAACAATGGAAAAATACTTGAAATTTAGATTGGGAGGAGTGTCTTATTATCTTATTCCACGATGTGTTATTAATTTTCAGGAAAATCTTCCTGACCTTATGAATGTTTATAAAAATTATGAGGATAAAAAGATTGATACAGAAAAATTAAAAAAGATTTCTGCAGAAGAAGATGATTATATACTTCCA
>JBEHWO010000637.1:0-3148 GCA_040217695.1 Vulcanimicrobiota bacterium
CCGGTGAAAATACGCATTACAAACCACCTGTCACGCGTTACGCGTTACGCGTCACGATTTTAATAAAATGAAAGGAATAGATCATGGAAAAAGAACCTGGAAAATTCAAATTCGAATTATTATATAAAAGCACTGAAAACAGCGCCCGTCTGGGTAAATTAACAACACCTCACGGAACAATAGAAACACCGGTTTTTATGCCTGTAGGTACTCAGGCCACGGTAAAAGCCCTTACATCACAGGAACTCGTAGATATGAATGTTTCAATTATACTCGGAAATACTTACCATCTTTATCTTCAGCCCGGACTTGACATAATATCTGCCGGAGGAGGACTTCATAAATTTATGGACTGGCATGGCCCCATACTTACAGACAGCGGAGGTTTTCAGGTGTTCAGCCTTCAGGATTTACGGGATATAACAGAAGAAGGTGTCGTGTTCCGTTCCCATCTGAACGGCTCCACTCACTATTTTACGCCGGAAAAAGTAATTGAAATACAGAGAATTCTTGGCTCTGATATTATGATGCCTCTGGATGAATGTATTCCCTATCCATGTGATTATAAACATGCGGAAAAAGCTGTGCGACTTACCACGCAATGGGCGAACATATGTAAAAAGAGCGTGCCTGAAGATTCACTGCAGACCCTTTTCGGTATAGTTCAGGGAGGTATGTATAAAGATCTGAGAAAACGATCTGCCATGGAACTTATGGAAATAGATTTTAAAGGTTATTCCATAGGAGGGCTGAGCGTGGGAGAACCGAAAGATATAATGCTTGATGTACTGGAACATACTGTTCCCCTTCTTCCCGAACATAAACCCCGTTATCTTATGGGAGTAGGAACACCTGAAGATTTCTTCTACTGTGTGGAAAGAGGCATTGATATGTTTGACTGTGTTTTTCCGACAAGAATAGCAAGGAACGGAAGTGCCTTTACGGGAGAAGGCAAAATAAATATAAAGAATGAAAAGTTTAATAAAGATCAGACACCTCTTGAGGAAGATTGTACATGTTACACCTGCACACACCATACAAAATCCTATCTGAGACATCTCTTTAAAGCAGACGAAATACTCGGCCCAAGGCTAATGACCTATCATAATGTGCATTTTATTATGGGACTTATGAAAAAAATAAGAACTTCTATAAAAGAAGGAGCTTTTAATAAATTTAAAGAAAGTTTTCTGGAAAAATATAATAATCGTGACTGATTACTTATAACGGTAAATATAACATTGATTACGGTCTCGTGACGCGTAATGGGCAGTTTCACTTTTCACTTTTCACCACTCACTACTTAATCAACCCCTTTATCTCTTCATTCTCAGGTTCTAACTCAAGAGCTTTGGAGAACATTTCTTTTGCTTTTCCTTCATCGCCCGTAGTTAAAAGAGTCTTACCGGCCCAGATATAAGCCTGAGTATAAGCCGGTTCAAGTTCTATTGCCTTATTAAAACATGCCATGGCTTTTTCATAATCTTTTTTATCAAAAGCAATCATACCAAGGCAGTAATGTCCGTAAGCAAGTGAAGGATTCTCTTTAATGCCTTCGTTATATTCTTTTTCTGCTTCTTCTAAATTACCGGAAGCATAGCAGACATCACCTTTTTTCATATGATCTTTATTATCTGACTCTATTGATTGAGTAATAAATCCGGTAGAAGTATAATTTACATTCTTCGTATAATATAACATTTTCTCGAGGAGTTCTAACTTCTTTTTAGCCATTTCTTCCGGCTTTATTCCTTCTCTGAATGCAGCATTTTTAGTAACGGTCATGATGAGAGCACCTCCGGTTGTCTGAAGCACTATTTCTTTATTCTTTTTTGCTATTTCTATCTCAAAAGGATTGAGGCCGTTATTAATCATCTCCTGAAGTCTTTCAGAAATAACCTTTGCTCTTTCCAGAGCCGACATGCCCCCGCCCGGTGTTTCTACATCAGTCAGAGATTTACTGTTAATCAAAATTTCTCCGTATCGTCCTCCGGGAACTTTTTTTTCTCTGTAACTTACCAATACCTTAAACCCGTAAACCATTTCCCTTGCTGCAACAAAATCAGGATTGGACGGATCTATATCAAGGGCATGGGTAAAATAAGTTTTTGCATTCCCGTTATCATTCATATAAAGATAGCAGAGGCCCAGGTTATAGTAAACAGGTGCCTTTACATCTGTATACTTCAACGCTTTTTGCAGATTATCTATGGCATCTTTAAAATTCCCCGACGCAGCATAAATGGTTCCAAGGTTATTATAAGGATTGGCAAAAGTAGGAGAATTTTTTATGGCTTTTTTATAAAGACTTTCTGCCTTATTTACTTCTCCCTTATCAACAAAAGCATTACCGAGATAATTCATTAAGATCGAATTTTCAGGGTCTTTCCCTAACATGGCTTCATAATGTTTAATAAATTCATCCAGTTTACCTGATTTTCTCGCAGCATATTCAAAATACTTGTGTGCTTCAAGAAAACCTGTATCGGACTGAACTGATTGTAAGAAAAATTTATATGCTTCATCTGCTCTGTTCTCTTCATAATATTTCAGACCGGAAGAAAACTGTCTGAAGGAAGCCATATTCTGAGCAGGGATAAAAAACAACTCTTTTTTCACCGTTTCATTGACGGGACTGTTAAAATATTTTGACGCTTCCATAGCAATTTCTGCCTGAAGGTCAAAGATTTTATTCATATCTTTAGTGAATTTTTTCTCACCTATAACAGTGCCTTTTTCCACATTGAAAAGCTGAAATTTAGCAGTAAGAAGATTTTCACTCTCTTTCAATGTTCCGTTTATCAGGTAATCCAGACCTGCTTTTTCTCCTATCTGTTTACTCGTAGAATTATCAAGTTTCCGGTTAATATCTACATTCAATTTATTCAATATAGGAAGCAGTTTTTCCCTGTTCATTACATTTACATTATCCAGTTTCTGAAGTTTATTTATGAGGGTTTCCGAGAAGCCGTAGGAAATCTCAGAGGATTTATCAGAAGGAGAATCGGAATAAAAGTTCATGACACCTACATTTATTGCCTGAGTGGCAGAGGCATCACTGTTCAGAATAAATAACAGAGCTATCAGAAAAAAAACAAATTTTGACACTTTAAAGAACCTCCTTTTTTTTATAAAGAATAATCTCTCT
>JBEHWO010000638.1:0-3115 GCA_040217695.1 Vulcanimicrobiota bacterium
TGCATATAAATCTGTAATTAGTGAATAGTGAGTAGTGAATAGTGAATGGCAGGTAATGTCTTGTTTTATTCACTTTTCACCTTTCACTTTTCACTCTGAATATTCTATAACAAATTTCTTTTTCCCTTGTATGTAAAATCATCTGTCATTTTTAAACGCAATCATTTTGCGGTAGAAACAGATTCTGAAGCTTCGCCGTAATCGGACGGTCATAGCCGTAGTGAAAAACTTCAAAAATACCCTATTGATAAGATAGAATAAGTGAGTTATAATGATTGGATATCATTTTCTATTATGAAAAATGTCATGAAATACTCATATAAATATTATGTCAGAATTCTGTAATAATTGTATAAAAAACAATATAAATGAAGCCGGGTTCTGCAGCGGATGCGGAAATATTCTTGATATGTCTCTTCTCGGAGGACATCTGCCTCCTGAAACAGTTCTGCTTAACCGGTATAAAATCGTTACTTTAATAAAAACCGGTGGTATGCTGAATATTTATAAAAGTATAGACAAAAAATTCAACAACCTGTGTGCAGTAAAAGAACTGGTAACTTCTTTCGACGATGAAGCAGAAGAAAAAGAAATTACAGAATGGTTTAAAAGAGGAGCAATGCTTCTTGCAAGCCTGGATCATCCGAATTTACCGAAAGTTCTGGACTACTTCGTTATTAATGAACGCTATTATCTTATCATGAACTTTATAGAAGGATATGATCTGGAAAGCAAGCTGACCAACGAAGGCGAGCCGGGGTTACCGGAAGATAAGGTTGTAGAATGGGCTATAAAAACTTTAGAAATTCTGGATTATCTGCACAATCAGGATCCTCCTGTTGTTTACCGTGACATAAAACCTTCCAATATTATGGTAAATAAAGACGGAAGGGTCATGTTAGTAGATTTCAGTATAGCCAGAACAGTCTACGATGACGGTCAGATAAAAAAAACCGCCATAGGTACACCTGGATATGCTCCTGAAGAGCAGTATAAAGGTAAAGTTGAACCAAGGTCAGATATCTATGCTCTCGGTGCTACTATTCATCACCTTCTTACCGGTTCATATCCTGCACCATTTACATTCACTCCTCTGAGAAATATAATTCCGTCAATATCTTATGAACTGGAAAATGCCGTTCTGAAAGCCCTTAAAGATGATATAGGAGAAAGATTTTTAAGTGCAAGAGATATGATTGATGCCCTGTCATTCAGACAGGAAACAAAAGAAATAAAAGAAGAAGATCATTCAAAATCTACTGTTTTAAATCCCGTAATGATTTTAATTCCTTCCGGATCTTTCGAAATGGGATGCGATATAGACTATTCAGGTGAAAAGCCTGTTCACAGTGTTGCCATAAGTTCGTTCTACATAGGTAAATATCCTGTTACATATGAATCCTTCTGCGCTTTCTTAAATTCGGAAGGGAATCAGATTGAAGATAATGTTAACTGGGTAAATATAGTTTCCAGTAAATGGTGCGGTATACTCGGCGGCCCGAGACCCGGGTCATTCAGAGTAAGTCAGGGCTATAGAAACAGGCCTGTAGTAAGTGTAAGCTGGTACGGAGCGGTAGCATATTGCAACTGGTTGAGTGAACAGGCCGGCTATACTCCATGTTATGGCCATCGCAATAACAGAGGGAACGACCCTTCTGTATGGCTCTCAGGCAAAGGTTACAGGCTTCCTACGGAAGCAGAATGGGAATATGCCTGTCGTGGCGGCACCGATACACAGTATTACTGGGGGGATAGTATAGATGGAGCCTATTGCTGGTACCAGGCCAATTCTTCAGGGAATCATCATGAAGTAGGATTAAAATTACCAAATAGTTTCGGCCTTTATGATATGAGCGGTAATGTATCGGAATGGTGTAATGATTGGTACGGCCCCTATCCTGCTGCACCGGTAAAAGATCCTTCAGGTCATCCCTCGGGCCAGGCCCGTGTGCCAAGAGGCGGAAGTTACTGTTCCGGAGCCTTTTATTGCAGGTCATCAAGCCGCAGTTGCAGCTGGCCGTCTGCACTGTGTAACTCCCTCGGTTTCAGACTGGCAAGAAGTTTTTAATATTTTCTTAATATCACATCTCAGGGGTTGTCGAAAAATAACCCATCATATTTACAGTCTATATCGTAACGCGTGACGGGAGGGAAATTTTTATTACATGCTTATGCTCAGGTCAGTAATGCCTTTCGGGCGAGCAGGTGCGCACGGCTGTACGCCACTACAGGGTGGCACAGGACTTTATAAAAAAATATACAAAAGTATAATAAAAATTCCTATCCATGTTAATCAAGGAGGTTTTATGAAAAAATTAGTATTTATAATATTATTCTCTTTTATTATAAATTTCAGTAATAGAGTATTTTCTCAGGAAAATTCAAAAGAAGAAATAAGGATATGTATAAATATACCTGCTCTCACTCTTACCGTATATAAAAATGACAGGATAATAAAACAGTATAAAATAGCGGCAGGGAGCCCGAAAACACCGACCCCTGCAGGACAGTATAAAATAGTCAGCAAAGAAACAGACCCTACATGGTATCCCATGCCGAAACCTGTTAAGAAAATAGATGATAAAGGGGTGGAATACACGGAAATGGTCGTTGAAGACCCTGTTCCGCCGGGCCCTGATAATCCTCTCGGAAAATACTGGATGGGTCTTGACAGAGACGATCTTGGCATACACAGTACCAACAACCCTTCTTCCATAGGTTATTCTGTTTCTCATGGCTGTATCAGAATGAATCCGTCACAGGTTAAAGAAGTATTTGATCTTGTACAGGTCGGAACAGTAGTAGACATAGTCTATAAAACTACGGAAATATCAATAGAAGAAGACTCAATATACATAGCAGCATATCCTGATATATATTCCAGGGAAAAAGACAGATTAAAAAACATTAAATATAAACTCGATAAAACCGGTATACCTTACGATCAAAAACTTCTGAAAGAAATACTGGAGAGAAATTCGGGAACATTCCTTATGGTATCCTGCCCTTACAGAGTAATCTTTCAGGGACAGGATGTATCCGTAAAGTCCATATACCCTGTGTCTTTCATGGGTGGCAAAAAAGAATTTTATATATCTCTGAAAGACTGGAATAA
>JBEHWO010000639.1:0-3093 GCA_040217695.1 Vulcanimicrobiota bacterium
GAAAACTACACTCCCACAGATATAAGACGTGTTAACATCCCGAAAGATGGAACTACAGAAATAAGGCCAATTGGCATAATAGCAACCATAGAGAAAATAATCCAGGAATGTGTAAGAATGATAATCGAACCGATACTCGAAGCACAATTCTTTGACCATAGTTACGGATTTCGACCACTCAGAGATGCACATATGGCTCTGGAACGTATACAATTTATAACTCACAGAACCGGTTACCACTGGGCTATAGAAGGCGATATATCTAAGTTCTTTGACTGTGTTAATCACAATGTTTTATTAGGGGCACTTTTTCATATGGGTATAAGAGACAGCAGAATACTACAAATGATTAAAGCAATGCTAAAAGCAGGAATAATGAATGAAGTTGTTAAAAATGAACTCGGAGTTCCACAGGGCAGCAATCTATCTCCATTACTAGCAAATGTTTATCTCAACAGGTTCGACCATTACATTACTCGTGAATGGGAAGAAAAAAAACTGGAAAGAAAACCAAGATATGATGAAAAAGGTAACAAAGATTTTCATATTTTTGATGTTCTCAGAAGGAAAATTCCCATCATAAAACCCAGATACCTTATCCGCTACTCAGATGATTGGCTTATTGTTACAAATAGTTTAGAAAATGCAAAGATAATAAGATATAAAATTAAAATGTTCTTGCAGAATACTCTTAAACTAACACTATCAGAAAAGAAAACCAGAATAACCAATATGAAAAAGAAAAGCGTCAGATTTTTAGGATTTGAAATCCGAGTTCGACCAGGTAAAAGTAGGTCTGGTATAATTAATAGTACAAAACCAGACAGAGAAAGACTCAGAAAGAAAATCCAGGAGTTGAAGAAAGATATTCACGGATTGGGGAAAGCAGTAACCATAGGAATACTAATTCACCGAATTAATCTTTATAATCAAAAAGTAAGAGGAATGATTAACTATTACAGTTCAGCCACACTTGTAAACAAGATATTTTCAACATACGGTTATCATTTAAAAGGGCTTATTCACAAAAAGTTAAAACGTAATCACACTTCTATTTGGACACCAGCCAGGGAAACAGCTAATCTACCAGTAATACACAGCAGTTATACACAGGTAATACCAGCAGTCAAATATAACGATATATTAATAGGAGTAACTTCTTTAGCATTTGTAAAATGGAAGAAAGCTTACTTAAAAAATCCTAGAGAAACAATTTACACAGAAGAAGGTAGGGAAATATATCGTAAAAGGACAAAAAAGGAACGGAGTAAAAGCAGGCCAGAATTATTAATACCCTCCTCATTATCAGAAAAGATTAGCAAGAACTCACACAAATCAATTTACAACTTTGAGTATTATATGAACAGAGGATACACTTATAACAGAGACAGAGGGAAATGTAGAGTATGTATGAATAAAATAGATAGTAATGAACAGGTAGTAATACATCACATTGACCCTTCATTAGCGCTGAATAGAATAAACCGTATAAGTAACCTTGCTACAGTGCACGCAGATTGTCATAGGAAAATTCATTCTTCAGAAGATTTATCCAAAAAGATTATAAAGAAGGTCTGGGACAAGATTAAATCTTTCAGGGGAAAACTGAAGGAATAAGGCTTTTATCTTGATGGAGCGCCGGATGACTTGAAAGAGTCACGTCCGGTGTGACTGAAGGGAAAGGGGCAACCGACTGCCTTTATTGGTAAAGGACTGCCCCCACCTATTCAGGTTTCATTACTGGAAAATCAAAGAATATATTAGAAGAAGAAGTAAAGCCATTAATAACAAACTTCCTAAAGGAAAGAGGTCTGGAATTGTCTTCCGAAAAGACCAGGATAACTTATATAAAAGATGGCTTTGACTTTCTTGGCCAAAACGTTCGCAAATATAAAGGAAAACTAATCATAAAACCATCAAAAGAGAATTTAAAAGCAATAATGAAGAAGATAAGAGACCTTATTGCCGGACATAAAACAGTAAAACAATCCTACCTAATCCAAATCTTAAATCCCCTTATCAGAGGTTGGAGTAATTACCATTCCGGAGTGGTTGCCAAAAATACGTATAGCAAATTAGACCATTTTATATGGGAAAAGCTTTGGCGATGGAGTTGTAGAAGACATCCGAATAAAGGCAAGAGATGGATAAAAGGAAAATACTTCAAACAAATAGGAAGTAAAGATTGGATATTTAAAGCTAAGACGGGAGAAACTCTCATCAAGGCATCAAACACAAAAATTATCCGTCATATAAAAATTAAAGGTGAATATAATCCATTTAACCCAAAATGGGAAGAATACTCTGAAAAAAGGTTCTGCAAACTTCAGATGAAACATATTAAACATAGGAAACGTCTTCTGAATGTCTGGAAAGCCCAAAATGGTAAATGTCCTTGTTGTGAAGAGAGAATAACAGTCGAAAGTGGATGGAATTTGCATCATATTGTAAAACGGATCAGTGGAGGAACGGAAAATTTATCTAACCTGAAGTTATTACATCCTAATTGTCATAGACAAGTGCATTATGGATGGAATGTCGCTGGCTCTCGTCAAAGGGTTTAGAAAGGCTTGAGCCGACTGCGGGGAAACTTGCACGGTCGGTTCTCAGGGGAGGAGAGAGCAGTAATGCTTTCTCCTTACCCGACAACAGGGTAAATGTTTCTTACGATTTTAGTAAAACCTTACCAAATAACAATTTCTTGATTTTTTTACTTCCTAAAAATTAGCCATTTTATTCCCTAAAAAATGGAAAGTAAAATTATATTGAAAAATTTTATTTATTCAGCTTTTCTTCAATTTTGTAAAAAACATTCTCCCTGTTTATACCGGAATACCCAACCCTCTCTTATTTTATGAGGCTCTTCTACTCTCGAAGACATCAATCGATGTTTTCATAATTGTTAAGTCAAAACCCTCTCTTATTTTACGAGGCTTTCCTACTAGCGCATTATTAACATATTTGCGACTTTTATTTAGTCAAAACCCTCTCTTATTTTACGAGGCTTTCCTATGTTCTTTGGATTAAGAACAAATTTAAAAGAGGAAGTCAAAACCCTCTCTTATTTTACGAGGCTTTCCTATTGTTCGGTTT
>JBEHWO010000640.1:0-3072 GCA_040217695.1 Vulcanimicrobiota bacterium
GATAAACAAAATATGCCTGTAATAGAGTTTTTATTATCTCTACCGGCAAAAGAGCAGGCTAAAGCTAATTGGACTATTAATTTATTGGAAAGAACCGGGGTTAATCTTACTCAACCTTATGTAAAACATTTAGAGGGGGCACTCTGGGAATTAAGAACAAATAATAACAGGATATTATATTTCTTAGATAAGAATGTCTTTGTTTTACTACATGGCTTTAAAAAGAAAACTATGAAATTGCCTGTAAGAGAAAAAGAAATAGCGGTAAAAAGAATGGAAATTTATCTTGAAAGAGGTGAGGAAAATGGCTAGATGGTCAACTCTTAAACATAAATTGCTTGAAAATCCTGAAGTAATGAAAGAATATAAGAAACTTCCTTCTGTAGATATAGCAGTACAGATTATTAATGCAAGAGCCAGAAAGGGAATAACTCAAACAGAACTTGCTAAATTAGCAGGTACAAGTCAATCTGCTATAGCCAGGTTAGAGAGAGGTAATTACACGGGGTATACAATAAAGACTTTAATTAAAATAGTAGATGCCCTGGATTTTAATCTGGATATAAAATTATATTCTAAAAGCTGAATTTATCCAGTATCAATCCTATCCCATAATTCAGATACAGGATAACTCTCTGTTGGATTCTATAATGAGTTGTATCGCTTCTTTCAGATTTTCTCTGGCTTCTTGCAGGGTTTCCCCCTGTGTATTTGCACCGGGTAATTCTTCTGTGTAACTTATCCACCAGTTATCTATCTTTTCAAAAATAGCAGTAAATTTTTGCATTTTTATCCCTCCTCGTATAAATTTATTAACATATCTTTACACCTACTTAAATTACTTATGGTTCTATGATTTTTCCACCGACAGTTCCAGTAAGCTCATATTCCAAAACATATTCAATAGTTTTACGGTGCCATGGTTCCAGGGTTTTCATTTCCCAAAATTATTTCAACAGTTTTTCTTCCGGTAAATCATTTGTAATTTGAATTAACTCTGTTTTACTTCTGTGTCGTTCATTAATTTCTGTATCTCTTCTATAGAAAGTTCGGTAGCCCGTGCAATCTGTTCTACCGGTATATTCATTTTTAACAGGTTTCTGGCAATATTTCTGCTTTTATTAAATTCACCTTCAGCTTTACCTCTTTCTAATCCTTTTTCCAATCCTTTTTCCATAGCTTTTTGTTCCCAGGTAGTAAGCATTTCACTCACCTCCTTGAATTTTTCTTTATTATGGATAATTTCTTTAAATTCATTTTCTTCCTTTTCATTCAGAAATAGTAGCCTGTCAATGAAATTTTTTAAGATCTCTTCCTGTAATGGACTGAGATGATATTTTTTCAATTTCTTCAGTGCTTCTGCTTTCACAATGGCCCTCGAATCCTTGCCATACTTCATTCTTGTCATAAGTGCTGCAGTGATGGGATTGTCATGTTCCAGATAGTCCCGATAGTTATAATTCTTTGTCTTTCTCAGATGGTATTTATAGGTAACACCTGTTCCCATAAATTCCATATGGAAGGTATTACTTATTGGAATCCTCCATTCCACAGCATCATCAATAAATAATGCAAAGGCAAATATTTTCTTCTTATACTCACGCCATATATCGATGTAGTAATTGAACATCCGCTCCGGGAAAGAATCTTCCTTGCCGCTCTGTATTTCAAAATGTAAAAGTAATATTTCTTCCTGACCATCAAGCAATGTTACCTGTGTAAGTATGTCCGATATGGATTTTTCTCCTTCAATCTGCCCGGAATACAACTCTTTGTCAATAAATAATATTTCTGTGTTGAAATCAATTTTCTGTATCAGTTCCGGGTAAAAGAAATCCAGAAATTCTTTGAAAAAGGCTTTTATTAGTCTCTTACATAACTGGTCAAAATCTATATTTTCTTTCTCCAGGGATTCATTACTGGTTTTATTCGCTTCCATATATGCTGCCTTCCTATATCCCATTTCTTTAATTATACCATATTCTACAACGGGCTGGTATGAAAAATAAGGTCATTTTTTTTCAATATTTCTATCTGCCGGGAGTCTAATCTCAATGATACCAGTTTTTTTCTGGACTTCGCAAATTTCACCATGACTTACGCAAAAAACACAGAAGAATCTGTCATTGCGAGCGAAGCGAAGCAATCCCATTATTACAACAGAAACTGTTGGGATTGCTTCGTCGCTCCGCTCCTCGCAATGACAAAATGCGTAACTCCTATTTCACATATCCAGCTAATGCTAAAGATTGCGTTTAAAAATGACAGGTGATTTTATATACAATGGAAAAAGAAATTTATCACAGAATATTCAGAGTGAAAAGTGAAAAAAATTGGATTTCACTTATGGTTCTATGATTTTTCCACAGATAGTGCCGAAACCAGAAGGTAATTCATATTGTAGAATATATTCAATAGTTTTACGCTCCCATGATTCCAGGGTTTTCATTATACTGGAGTGTATGCCTGTTTTGGGGTCGAAACCTCCTCCTGCAGTAATATTTAAAGGTTCATTGAAGCGCCTTTCTAACCTTCTTTTATATATTTTATCTAGTATCTGAGTTTCGTTACTATAAGTAGGATGATTTATGTTTTTTACTGTTCGTATATCATTGCAACTATCAAAATATATGAAGTTTCCTGGAGTTCCATCACATTTGCAATGAATTTCCCCTACAAGACGACCTGGAGACCTTGAATCATCTTCATTTATTACTTCTTCATAGATATAAATTAATATAAAATCATTCCTCCTATATCAAAATATTAACAGAACAGCATCTGATATTTCAGAATAGGAAATTTCACAGTATTCATTTAAAAGATATAGAAAGATCCTTTCCCAGACCTTTTGCTATCTTTTTCAAAAACTGCAGTGAAGGATTATAGCTCCCACCTTCCAGACGACTTATATTACTCTGCTTTATACCTGTTCTCTTTGCCAGTTCTTCCTGTGTAATGTTCTGCTCTATACGGAGCTGTATAATCTGACTTATTAATTCATATTCAGGTCTTAAATTCTCTACCTCTCTTGCAAACTCAGGATCTTTCAGGAGATCCTTCTTAACTTCT
>JBEHWO010000641.1:0-3051 GCA_040217695.1 Vulcanimicrobiota bacterium
ATGATGTTGTAGTAGTATCTTATGAACCAAATAATGGCAAATGGGATGTGCCAACATTATTAGAGAAAAATAATGATGATAATTCTATTAAAGTAATAACTTTTCATTTTTCTGATTTTATTGGTATAAAAGTTAATACAGATTTCCTATTTAGCAAAGATACTGGCTTTATTTTATATGATCCTAAAATAGGAGAAGACCCCAACAAACCAGGGCAGGACAAAGCTTGTATATATAATATACCCTCATTATGGCCAAATCTACCATCTACAGGAGCATGTGATGGCTTCTCTATTTATTCAAAGTGGCATTTTGTGAATAAATCGAATATAGCGCACTTCTTTGATGCTTTCAATGAAGATACTACTGTAAAGATAGTAACTGAAGTTCATAATCATAATAGCAGTTGGGATGCTCTTAAGGTGCGCTTAAAAGATGTTTGGAAGAATGTATTACCACATGGCTTCGATTCTAATACAGCAAATCAATTATATGTGAGTTTATTACTTACTAAAGAACCTCAGATTGTATATATGGTAGACAGTACGTTAGGAAATATATTTCAGAAAGACATTTCCCATGTTATCCTGGTTTATAAATGGGATAATGTAGGGAGTAAATTTATTGTATATGACTCTAATTTTTCTGGGCCAACAACACTTAATTTTGATAAAAGTACAAAACGTTTTAATAATCCTAATTATAATTATGATCTATTTTTCTATATGGGTACAGAAAATAGTGATTATTACAATACTAAAATTGAAAACATATTTAATGACAATTACAAAACTCCAACCCCAACTCCAGCTACTCCACCCTCAACGCAGGAAAAAATCTATTTCGTCAGATCAAATGACATCTACACAATAAACCCGGACGGCTCAAATGAAACAAGACTCACTAATTCCGGTAAATTTGTAAGCCCTGTCCTATCTCCTGACGGGAAGAAAATAGTTTTTGTATCTGACCCACAGGAAGGAATAAATGGCATACTGTATGGGAAACTTGGTATTGCAAATTCCGATGGAAGTAATATTAAAATTATCTCGAATTATGATTATAGTAACTTCGCCGGTGCAGAGTGGTTTTCTGATAGCCAGACCTTTAGATATGATAAATATATAATTGATTTAAATGGAGCAAAAGTTAAGGAAATTCCTCTTAGTGCTCTCAGTTGGCCGAGTACAAAGCTTTCCCCCGATGGGACGAAAATTGTTTATGCAACTGCCAGCCAGAGTACTGGCACCACGACAATTAATAATACAGTTCTGGTATCTTCTCTAAATGGTACCAATACTCAAAGTTTACTATCTTATACAACGGAACCGACAGAATCAAATTTGTTGGTCAATGCATGGGCTCCAAACGGGAAAGAGCTTGCAATATCTATGTACGACAGCATTAAGGGGCCCATGTTATGGTATGTGAATCTTGAAAATAATACTAAAAAATTACTGATAAATAAAGCTTATGTAAATACCTGGACCAGTGATGGAAAAAAGATAATTTACGACGGTAATCGTATTATTAATTCCGATGGAACAGGAGATACACAACTGGTATCAGGTTACTATTCCTGCCTGTCTACTGACGGAAAAAATATGATTTATTCTTCTAATGGCGATATGTGGGTATACAACTTTTATACTCAGAAATCTCAAAAACTGACATCCAGTGCATCGGCTCTTGGATGGGTAAGAGATGGAGTTTCAGTAGTTGTAACAGGACAAAAAATATCAAAATAATAGAGTTTTATAACTATTATTTTACAGTCAGTCAATTATATTGCAAAGGAGAAAGTGCTTACAAATGAGAGATAATATGATAATGAAAAAAGCTTTTATCATTATTATCATAACTATGCTTTTCTCCTTTATTTTTTATAATTTTTCTGCCCTGTTAAAAAACAGGAAAAATGTCCCTGTTCCTGTAGAAAAAATAAAAGAGCCTCAAAGAGATAAAAATTCTATTGAGAATAAACTAAAATATCTCATAAGGGAAAAACAAAAAAAAACTATAATACGCCCTGTATGTCAGAATAATTTTTATCTGCCAGATAAATATCTCTGTTTTTATGATTTGACATAGTATTTAATATTATCAGCCGGTAAAGAAAGGGGGAAATAGCCTGAAGTAATCTTCAGGCTTTAAGATAAGTTATGAGTAATGAAGATATGAACTTAAAATATAGAACTGTACAGGGATTGCTCGATGATATCAGGAAAGATCTCAATCAAAGTCATATTTACATAATTGCAAATGAAGCCAGAATTACGAATGATATCAGAGCAGTTTTCAATACCCTGAAAGAATTAGTAAATTTCGGCAGTTATACTGAAATGGATCTGAGAGACTCTTATTGTAGTGCTCATTTTCATAAAGCCAATTTACTTATAGAAAAATCGGATTTTGCAAGTGCAAAAGCAGATCACTCTATTAGAATTATTGATCCCAGTCTGATTGGTATAGCAGGTGGTCTTTTAGGAGCTTCTCTTGCCAGTTCGGAACGAACTGGCTATCTGAATAATGCCCTTGCGGAACTTAATAAAGCACAGTCCTATCGTGATACCCAGGAAGTCCGGTATAATAAAGCTATATGTTATATAGCTTTAAGTAACAGGAATAAAGCCAGAGAAGAACTGGATATGTGTATACAGATGGATCCTTCTACTGATATGGCAGTAAATGCAAGTAAACAGCTGGTAAAGTTAGGCCCTGCTCCTAAACCGCCTCCGCCTTATAAACCGCCTCCTCCTCCAGACCCTGAGGCAGTGAAAAAAAGACAGAAGAATGAACGTTTAATAATCAGCGTAATGATAGGAATTGCTCTATTAGGAGTATTAGGGTTTGGTGGTATGGTTTTTATAATGATAATCCTGGCTATTTCACCTAAATAAAAATTATATAAGGGAAAAATAGCTTTAACTGGATGTAAAAATAAGGAGGAATTGAGTTTGACAGGAAAATCAATGAAATGTCATAATTGTAATGCCTCTCTTGATATTCCGGAAGGGGTAAATAAAATTTTTTGTCTTTACTGCGGCACTC
>JBEHWO010000642.1:0-3033 GCA_040217695.1 Vulcanimicrobiota bacterium
CCGGAAGTAAGGAGAGCCCGCAGAATTCTCCAGGTAAGTCCTTCAAGGTGTTCTGTTACAGGAAATTTCCATCCCATAGAAAGATGGACCTGTGATTTATGATGGGACGGAAGGTGAATTATTTTTGCATCCTTTGACTCAAGTGTAAAATCTGCTTCTTTCAATCTTTCTCCTGATGGAAATTTTTTCACTGCTCCTGCAAGTTTTTTTATAAAATCCTCTGAAAGATTACCTGCAGCAGCTACTGTCATATTGTTTTTATGATAAACATGTTTTATATAGTCTCCAAGGGTGGAAGCATTCATTTCATTTATAACCCTGTCTTCTCCTACAGGATGTCTTGATACGGCATGGGGAAGAAGGAGCAGACTCTCAATCATAAGTGATGAATAAAGGGAAGGATTGTTTATCTCCCTCTGTCTTTCCTGCTGTATAATAAGACGTTCCGATTGAATGAATTCTTCTTTAAGAGAAGATTTTGTAAGGACTTCAACCATTAAATCAAGAGCATGTTCTTCATATCCGGGAGGTGTTTTTATCCAGAATGATGTCATATCCCTTGTGGAATAGGCAGAAATCTGTCCGCCTATCCTCTCTACCTGACGGGATATATCGTAAAGAGTGGGGAATTTCTCCGTTCCCCTCAGGAGAATATGTTCCGTAAAATGAGAAATACCCCAGAGATCTTCCGGCTCATATGCCACACCTCCATGAAAAGAAAATATAATACTCGTCGCAGGAGCATGTTTATTTACCAGTATTCCTGCAGGAATATTGCCAATAGTTGTAAATTCTGTTTTAAATTTTTCTGTAAAATTTTTCAGACAGGGAGATATGTTCAAAATTTATTGCCTCCTTTATAAAGCGTGATGCGTGATGTGTGATGGGTGGTAATCGTGACGGGTAAGTATTCCTTTCACTTTTCACTCCTCACTCTTCACTCTTCACTCTTCACTCTTCACTCTTCACTTTTTCACTTCTCTCTGCAACCTGTAGCAGCAATAGGGATTATTAAATTTACTTCCAGTTGCAGATATGGCAGTTACAGTACATCCCCCTCTGCAGGGTTCACTCTTTTGACAGTCTTTGCAGTAACCTTCCATCATATCCGGCGAAAAATATCTGTTATATTTAAATCTTTGTGGATCCTGCCATATGGTTTTGAGCGGTTCTGTCCTTATATTCCCTTCCACCATGTTTCTCGGAAGGGAAAGACATCCTTTAATGGAACCGTCTGCATCTATGCCTATAACATGACGGCCTGCAAAACATCCTTTCCAGGGAAATTTTGTTATGGAAGGTTCGTAGTAATAGCCCATATTATCTCCATGAGTCACTCTTATTCCGCCCTGTATCTGCTGTTTTTTATGAATAAAATCCGCTATTTCCAGCAGGTCTTCCGGCTCAAGGGCAAACTGTTCGTTTTCCTTCATCCTGCCCTGTTTGAATACTATCTGAATCTGCCAGGAACCGACAGGAACATCTGAAAGAATGTTATACATTTCTTCCATATCTTTTATATTTAATCTGGAAATATGTGTCACTGCTGCCACAGATAGTCCTGCTTCCGTAGCTTTTTTTGCGGCTTTTATGGAGATTTTAAAGGAATTGGGATGGTTGCGGATAAAATTATGAGTTTTTTCCGTGCCGTCCATGCTCAATCCCACGCGGCGAATGCCTGCAGAAAGAAGTTTATCTATATTTTCCTCGAGAAGAAGACCGTTTGTTATAACTCCTGTCCTTACTCCTCCTTCTACGAGCTTTTTTGCATAAACCTGCCATGAAGGGTGTAGCAGTGGTTCTCCTCCCGAAAGAGTCATTTCTTCCATACCCAGTTCTACAAGCTGCTCTATAAGTGAAAGTCCTTCTTTTTCAGTCATTTCGTCAGGTCTTGCAGGGCCGGCACTTGAACCGCAGTGGACACAGTTCATGTTACATCTCAGTGTAACCTCCCAGCCTCCTACACGTGGTTTAAATGGAAATTCTTTTGTCATGTTAAACTCCTTTCTGTGAAACGTGACGCGTTATAATCGTGACGCGTAACGCGTAACGCGTCACAGGTGGGTCGTGATGCGTATTTTGCGTATAAAATCAAAATCGCCTCATAAATAAAAGGCGATTTCTTTTTTTTCTGTCATAATCTTTAATACTACGGATCTATAATAACATAGCAGCCGTGAATTTCTTCACAGGTGATTTCTTCTCTATCTAAATACATTCTTATTATCCCGTTGATTTATATTTATGTAAATTCAGGTAATATCACCTGAACCTACATAAAAACAACGTTAACCAAAAAGGTTCTTATCCGATATCATTATTATGTAAACATTACATAAATCATGATCGCTTTTGATTACGTTATTTCAACTTTCTCCTTTCTTTATTAATATTTGTAAACTTTTGATATACCTTACCAGTAAAATTCGGGTTTTACTATCAATCATTTACTTATCTAAGAATTTACCTTATTTAACTCGGCTTTTTAGCCATCAGTTGAAAAATTAGTTTTCTTAGATATATTTACATAATTTTGCCTGAAATTTTTTTAACTGTTAAAAGCCTCTTTTTTTGTATCATTATATATATTTTAATGCTTATCACAGTGTAAGTCAACCGGTATTTGTTAATTTTTTGTTAACTATTTATTTAGATTAAATCGTAACGGGTAACACGTGACAGGAGGTACAGAGATCACCACTTACAATGTAATTCATGAATTGAAATATAAAGGATTTCCCTGTGAAAGAAGCGAATAATTGTAATTTGTAACAGGTAAATAAATGTCAAACCCAGTCACTGATAACTGGTCACTGGTCACTGTAAAAGAAAGGAGTTATTTATATAAAATGTTTAAAGATAAAGTAGCAATTATAACAGGCGCATCAAAAGGACTCGGATTTTCTGCTGCAAAAGCTTTTCTTAGGGAAGGAGCACATGTTGTCGTTATATCCAGAGATAAAGATTTACTTGAACAAACCTGGAAAAATGAAAATAATGTTCTTGTTATTCCCGGAGATGTTTCTTCTGAAG
>JBEHWO010000643.1:0-3029 GCA_040217695.1 Vulcanimicrobiota bacterium
TCGGAAAAGAATAATTTTTTATTAAGGGGCGATGTAAAATGACAGACAGTACCGAACACATGAGTGAAGAAACATTGAAACAGGTGGAAGAAATACTTGTAGAACTTAATGTAATCGATAAAAGTGAAGACAGGCATTTAAATATCTTTGAATTCAGAGGTGAAGAGATAAATATATCAAGAGAAATAGAGCCTCCCATGCCTGTCAATAAAAGACTCGGTGAAACCATACTGGGGGCAGGCATAGGTGCTCTGATTGTGGGAAGACTTTCAGGAGTATTCCTTGGGAAAGAAGGAGCAATACTGGGTACAGTTATCGGCACTCTCGTAGGAGGCATGACTGCTTCCTATATTACTTCCCCCAATGCCATACACAGAGAAGTAATTCTGGAGGAAAAACTTCATCCCGTTATAACAGTAAAAGAAGCTATAGAAAGTTTGAAAGCCGGTAAAGGTTTCTATATAACAGAAAGACATAAAATAGAAGCTGAAGACGGCGCCACCTATGATATGACTCACTGGACAAAAATGGATACAGTTGATGATCTCCTGTCTTTTTACAATATAGAAATAGGTAAACCTCCCAGAAATGATTTTGAAAGAGTAGGCCAGTTGCTGGATCAGTTTGATTACAAGATTCTCTCTGAAGACGGAAGTATATTTTATCATGCAGAAGGTGCTCCTTTTACTGACGCAAAGAAAATTCTCCAGGGCAAAGGCGTAAATATAAGAAAATATAAAATCTTCAGAAAAGAAATAATACAGCGTGACGGAAAAGGGAATATATCCGGTTTCGGATATGAAGACGCAGGAGAAGTTGTAGTATCTGACAGGGTAAGCACAGAGGCAGAGTTGAAGTATTTACTTGAACATTATTAGTGAAAAGTGAGTAGTGAAAAGTGAAAAGTAAATCAGTGAACTTTTTTATTCACTTTTCACTTTTCATTTTTCACTGACAGAGTTTTTCTTTTAGTTGCCTGATAAGAGAAATATCTACCGGGTCTGCCCCTTTAAGTAAGGCAAGATAGACACTCACAAAATCACAGAGGTAAATCATAGACAGTATTTCCTCCAGAACAGATGTACTGTCTATTTTTACTTCTTCCACTGCAGCAATTCTCTTACCTGCAATTGTCTTTAAAAATTCCACTCTTGTTTTTACAGAAGAATCTTCTTCCCTGCTTCTGAGCAGTATAAGGGAATAATTGTCTTCTGTCTTATCCCATGCACAGATGGTATTATGACACAGTTCGGGGAAATTATCATAAAAGGCCATGGTTTTTGCATTTTCATTTATCTGGTTTTTCCATCTTTTTGCCACAGGTTCGAGATAGGACCGGGAAGAATAAATCAGAGGTATTGTACCGAACAGTTTCATTGCCAGTGATTTGGCATAGTTTTTTTCTGACGGTATGTGTCTTTTGGATTTATCTCTCAACTTCTTTAACATTTCAATAGATTTCTCTATATCTTTTCCCGGATCAGGTATGAGAGATAGACGATATAAGGTATATAAGAGTGGTAAAAAGAGAAAAGCCAGAGCGCATCTCGGCTGATAACCGGACGGTATTTTTACGTATTCTATATTATCCTTTATGGCTTTTTCCAGAAGAAGGCCGCCTGAAGCATATATTATTATATGAGCTTTCCGGGATTTTACCGTATCATAAACATGTAAAATTTCTTCAGTATCGCCGGAATAACTTACGAGTAAACAGAGAGAATCAGATGAAATAAAAGTGGGTACATTATAATGATGAAAAAACATAAGAGGTATATTAATTTTATCATCTGTCAGTGAATTAACCAGTTCTCCTCCTGTGCCTGACCCTCCCATACCGAATATGGATATATTTGCACATTTTATATTCTGAACATGTAAACCTTTGCAAATGTTAAGAGATTCTTCACATTGTTCGGGGAATTCTTCTACTGTTTTAAGAACATCTTCTGTGTCTGTAGAGGCATATTTCTCCGTATCATTCAGGTCTATTTCCATGCTGTAATACTTCCTTTCTTACTGACCTGAGCATAAGCATATAATAAAAGTTTTCCTCCCGTCACGCGTTACGCGTTACGCGTCACGTGAGTATGTATGTATTATTTATGCTTACCTCAGTAATTATTTTATAGCATATTATAACATATTTTAACATTTTCGGTTTTAGATTCGGGATAAAACCGGAAATTTTTCGTAACAATAAATAACTAAAAATAACACATCGATCATCGGTTACAAATTCTAAAAGCCAGTTAAAACAAAAGAAAAATGGAATAAGACTATATATCTCCCACTGTTTATTTATTTATCTCCTTAATTCAACTTAACTTTAATTAATACATTAATTAATCTATTACTCTAATTTCAAAAATCGTTTAAATATGATATAATAAGCTTATGGAACACAGAGAAAAGAATATTCAGTGGCACAGTTATTTTGCCCAGGTAGGGGAAACAGAAACATATAAAAAAGAAATAATGTATCTCCACAGTAAATTTTACAGGGAGGTGTTATTTATGAAATTATTAAACCCTCTTGAAGCAGGGTGTGACGAGGAAGGCCTGAAGGAATTATTCTTTGAAGAGCCTCTCGGAAGTATCTTTTTCACTAAATGGGTAGATGAAATTATCGAGAAAGTAGGAGAAGACACCTTTATTAATAAACTCGGAGAAGATAAAGTAACTAAAATACTTCTGAAAAAACTGGGGAGAAAGAAACTTCAGGAATTACTTGATACACTTGAAGATGTCTGAATCACGGATTAAACGGATTAAAAGATTACACGGATTTCTAAAAAAATCAGTGTAATCCGCTTAATCAGATTAGTCCGTAATTAAGACAATTAATCTTTCAGAGGAGAGAGATTTTAATGAAATCCGATGATGTGAAAATTGCCCATGCCAATTATGATATAGTGTTTAAATCACTCACAGGGTTATTTAAAGACCAGACACTGGAGTTTTACGGTCTTAAAACTGCTCCTATAGTATGTGCAGAACCGGCAGAACTGCCTCAGATACAGATAGAT
>JBEHWO010000644.1:0-3025 GCA_040217695.1 Vulcanimicrobiota bacterium
TCATAACTCATGGCGGCTATATAAAAGGCAACCCGAAGGATTTCTCGGTAGAATATGCCATGGATATAAAAACTCTCATGAAATTCCTCAGAGACAGTCAGCCAAAATCATGGGATAAACTACATAAAATCCATGGTGACAGTATAGAAGAAAAACTCATTAAACGCATCCATACCGAACTGGATAACAGGGGCATTCTTGATGTATTGCGTAAAGGCATTACAGATTACGGAGTTATTTTCTCTATGGCATACTTTAAACCTGTAAGCGGCCTTAACCCTGAAACGGAAAGACTTTATAAGATGAACTGCCTCACTGTAACAAGACAGGTAGAATACAGTAAGAAGAATAGTAATAGACTCGATATGGTTTTATCTATAAACGGCCTTCCTGTTGCTACGATAGAATTAAAGAACCAGTTTACCGGCCAGACTGTTTTAAACAGCATAAAGCAATATAAACAGGACAGAGATCCGAATGAACTGCTCTTTAAATTTAAGAAAAGGGCCCTCGTTCATTTTGCGGTAGACACAGATGAAGTATTTATGACTACACGACTTTCCGGGAAAGATACCAGGTTCTTGCCATTTAACAGAGGATATAATAACGGAAAAGGCAATCCTCCAAATCCTGACTGCCACAGAACATCTTACATGTGGGAATACATCTGGACTAAAGACAGCTGGATGGATATTATAGGCAGATTTCTTCACATACAGACAGAGGAATTTAAGTATGACGGTAAGGTAATAAAGAAAGAGAAAATTGTATTTCCCAGATTTCATCAGCTGGATGCAGTAAGAAAACTTGCTGCTGATGCTACGGAAGCAGGTCCGGGTAAGAATTATCTCATACAGCATTCCGCAGGGAGCGGAAAAAGTAATTCCATAGCCTGGCTCGCTTATCGCCTTTCCAGTCTCCATAATGAAAGAGATGAAAGGATATTTAATTCCGTTATAGTTGTAACAGACCGTAAAGTTCTTGATCAGCAGCTCCAGAATACGATATATCAGTTTGAACATAAGCCAGGTGTGGTTCATAAAATAGATAAACACTCTGACCAGCTCGCAAAAGCTCTTGAGGCAGGCGGTAATATTATAATCACTACCATGCAGAAATTCCCATTTGTCATAGATAAAATAGGAGAACTGCCATCCAGGACTTATGCAGTCATTGTAGATGAAGCTCACAGCTCTCAGGGCGGTGAAGCTGCAAAGACGATGAAGGAAGTTCTCAGTATTACAGACCTGGAAGAAGCAGCAAAAGAAGAAGCTCTATTTGATGACCTGGATGACCCGGAAGATAAACTCAGAGAATTAATATCTAAATCCATGCTGGCAAGGGGCAGACAGAAGAACCTCAGTTTCTTTGCCTTTACTGCCACACCGAAAGCAAAAACCCTTGAAGTATTCGGTGTAAGAGATGCATCAGGTAAACCTGTGGCTTTTCACCTATACTCCATGAGACAGGCCATAGAAGAAGGTTTTATTATGGATGTTCTTAAAAATTACACTACCTATAAATCATTCTTTGAACTTTCAAAGGCTATAGAAGATGATCCACTCTTAAACAAGAAGAAAGCTGCCAGAGCCATTGCAAGATTTATGTCTCTTCACCCTCATAACCTGTCACAGAAGACAGAAATAATGATAGAGCACTTCCGTCAGGTAACTATGAAGAAGATTGGTGGTAAAGCAAAAGCTATGGTCATAACTCCTTCCAGACTTCATGTCGTCAGGTATAAGAGAGAATTTGACACTTATATAAAAGAAAAAGGCTACAGCGATATAAAAGTACTGGTGGCATTCTCTGGAAAAGTATCAGACGGAGGTGTTGAATTTACGGAACCTGAGATTAACAGGATGGGAGAGAAAGAACTGCCTGATAAATTCAATACAGATGAATACCAGCTCTTACTGGTGGCAAATAAATATCAGACAGGTTATGACCAGCCGTTACTTCATACTATGTATATAGATAAGGTGCTCTCAGGAGTGAAGGCAGTACAGACCATGTCCAGGCTTAACAGGATATGTCCCGGGAAAGAGGATACCTTTATTCTGGATTTTGCCAATGAAAGAGAAGTTATCCTGGAGTCTTTTAGGCCTTATTATGAACAGACTTATTTAGATGAAGCGGCAGACCCGAATCGGTTGTATGACTTAAAAAGTAAGATAGATGGCACTCAGATAATATGGCAGAGGGATATAGATGGTTTCTGTCAGATCTTATTTTCCGGTAAGAATAAACAGACAGAGAAAGACCATGCAAAGTTAAATGCCCTGATAGACCCTGCCGTAGAGAGATTTAAGGCCATAGGCGATGATAATATAAAAGATGATTTCAAACGTGCCCTGGCGGTATTTATAAGAGCATACCTGTTCCTGAGTCAGATTATGCCTTTTACAGATATAGAGTTGGAGAAGTTCTATACTTACAGCAGATACCTGTTAAATAAACTGCCAAAAAGAGATGCAGCAGAGGACTTTAAGTTAAATGATGAAGTCGCTCTGGAATATTACCGGCTGCAGAAGATGTCAGAAGGAGATATGACCATAGACGGGACAGACGGGACAGGGCTTAATTCTATGTCAGAAGCAGGTCTGAGAAGAGATAAAGAAGAGAAGGCTCCTCTGTCAGAGATTATAGAACTTCTTAATGACAAGTTCGGAACTGACTTTACAGATGCTGACAGATTATATTTCCAGCAGATAGAAGAAGCTCTTGTAGAAGATGAAAAACTGGCACAGCAGGCCCGGAGTAATGATATTGATAATTTTAAATATGGCTTTGAAGATGTGTTTATGGAAAAACTCATTGATAGGATGGAACAGAATGAAGATATAATGAAGAAGATTTTAGATAATAAAGAGTTTGGTGACTTGGTAAAGGATATAATAATGAGAAGTGTTTATAAAAGATTACAGAAGGAAAGATAGGACACATTATCAAAGATGTAGGAGCGTGCAATATGGACATTCTTAAAGCTTTTGGTAATTCTTTAGTAAATGAAATAACTTTTGGT
>JBEHWO010000645.1:0-3024 GCA_040217695.1 Vulcanimicrobiota bacterium
AAATATATTATAGGAATAAATTTTTTGCTTTCCGGTTTTTTATATGGCCAGATTGCCTGGCATGAAGCTTCCCGTAATGCACTGGCAGGTCTGGAAAATAATATACTCGTTCTTGAGGGAATAGTAAAAGGGGATAATATTTTTGAACATGGGAGAACTTATTTTACCATTGATACGTACAGGATTTTTATTTACGATAAAAGCTATAGTATAAGCCAGAAGGTCAGAGTCAGAGTTGATGGGAAAAGAGAAATTTTTACAGGTCAGAGATTAATTTTAAAAGGCCTTCTTCTCCTTCCTCCAGACAGGAGGAATCCCGGTGAGTTTTCTTACAGAGATTATCTTTTAAGAGAAAATATTCATAATATTATTCATGTGAATTCTTTCGATGATATAAAGATCATGGATTATGCAAGCGGTGATTTCCTGGCCAGATATGGTGCAATGATCAGAAGAAAGTCTATTATTATTATCTCTGAATTACTTCCCGGCCCCGAAGGTTCTCTCCTTGCCGGTATGATACTTGGTACCAGAAGTTCCATAGGGGAGAGCATTATAAAGGATTTTCAGGCTACAGGCACATTGCATATTCTTGCAGCTTCCGGTTCCAATATATCTATTTTACTTGTAATAATAGTTTTTGCAGGAGAAATGTTAAAGATTTCTCACAGGAAAAGCGCCATAGTATGTATACCGGTTGTAATATTTTATGCCTTCATTGCCGGAGGCGAACCGTCTATAATGAGAGCTTCCGTCATGAGTATTGTAGTTCTTTCAGGTCTTATCATAGAAAAGGAACCTGATCTGCTGGTCTCTGTTTTTGCTTCTGCCTTTTTGCTACTTATAATGAATCCTCTTCAGCTTTATGATACAGGTTTTTTACTTTCCTTCGGTTCTGTTCTGGGCATAATATGTTTTACCCCTCCACTGCAAAAACTCCTTGCTTTTATTCCATCCCGGGAAATAAGAAACTGTTTTTCTGTTTCCCTTGCTGCCCAGCTGGGTGTTTCTCCCGTAGTAGTTTATTATTTTAATGAGCTGTCTCTCGTAGCAGTACTGGCAAATTTAATGATTTTCATGTTCGTTGCATCTTCTCTTGTAACGGGAGTGTTTATGTTACTGGTCTATCCTGTTTTTCCTTCAGGAGGAATAATATTTGCCAGAATCTCGGGAGTGCTGGTTGATTATATAATTTTTATTGTAACTTTATTATCTAAAGTGCCTTTTGCTTCTGTAAATCTACCTTCTCCACGGGCAGGTTTTATTTTGTTTTATTATGTTTCTATTTTTTTTCTCTTTTCTCTTGTTCAGCATTATAAATACTGGAGAGAATATCTTGAAGAAACATATGGTTTTATCCTTACGAGAGGCAGGATTATATTTGCCATTGCAATAATATGTATTTTCTTTATCTGGTATCCCATAATTTTACCTTCCTCTCTTGAAATTATATTTCTGGATGTCGGTCAGGGCGACTGTGCTTTTGTAAAGCTTCCGGAAGGAAAATGTTTTTTAATAGACGGAGGTATGGCAAATGAATATTATGATACAGGGAAAACAGTTATAATTCCCTTTCTTAAAAGATACGGTATAAGAAAAATAGATGGAATTTTTCTTACTCATGCCGATAATGATCATATTGGAGGACTTATTGAAATTCTCAAGAATGTTAAAGTGATGGCAATCTATGACGGAATGGATTCTGACAGTAAAAACAGGATGTACAGGGAATTTTTGTATCTTGCTGCCAGGAAGGGTATTAACTATTACAGACTTTCCGAAGGAAATAAATTATATTTTCCTGAAGGGGTTACCTTTGAAGTACTTAATCCTTCTGTTCCACTGATTTCTTCAGAAAATCATCTGAATGAAAACAGTCTGGTCTTAAGAATTTTATGGAAAAAAATATCTATATTGATGACAGGGGATATAGAAAAAAAAGGAGAAGAAAGGGTAATGTTAAATGTTTCTGAGAGTCAGATTTTGAAAGTGGCCCATCACGGCAGTAACAGCGGAACTTCCAGGGAATTTTTACAGAAGGTAAAACCGGAACAGTCTGTTATCAGTGTGGGCCGTAAAAATCCTTACGGTCATCCTTCAGCTTATGTACTTGAGAGGTTGAATATTTTTTCCGACGCAGTTTATAGAACAGATTATTGCGGCGCAATTACTGTTATTTCAGATGGTAATAAATATAAGGTTATAACGGTCAAAAAATTAAAAGACAGGAGCGATTATAATGAAATACACAGGAACTGAAGATAATATTTATGTAGTAAAGCTGGAAAATGGAGATAAGCTTATATCATGTCTGACATCTCTTGCGGAAGAATTGAATATCAATTTTGCTACAATTACAGGTATAGGTGCCGTAAAGGATCCTCATGTAGGATATTTTGTTGTCAATCAGAAGAGATATATAGAGAAAAGATATGAAGGAAATTTTGAACTGCTCAGTCTGAAAGGAAATATTTCCATTAAAGAAGGAAAACCTTTCTGCCATATTCATGTCATTTTAGGTGATGCGGAATTCAAGACTTTCGGAGGGCATCTGCTGGATGCAGATGTTACTGTTACTATGGAAATAATAATTAAACCGTTAAAGGTTGATGTAGAAAGAACAATAGACGGAGAAAGTTCTCTCTATCTGTGGAAAATTTGAGTAGTGAGTGGTTAGTAGTGAAAAGTGAGTAGTGAAAAGTGAGTGGTTAGTAGTGAAAAGTGAGTAGTGAAAAGTGAAAAGTGAAAAGTGAGTAGTGAAAAGTGAATAGTGTTCAGGCTTACCATGCGCGTCACGCGTTACGCGTTACGCGTTACGCGTCACGATTATAGTGAGTTGTGAGTAGTGAGAAGTGAAAAGTGAGTAGTGAAAAGTGAGTGGTGAAAAGTGAGTAGTGAAAAGTGAGTAGTGAAAAGTGAAAAGTGAAAAGTGAAAAGTGAAAAGTGAAAAGTGAACAGGGAAAAGGGAAAAGTGAGTAGTGAAAAGTGAATAGGAAAAATTACCCGTCACGCATTACGCATCAC
>JBEHWO010000646.1:0-3020 GCA_040217695.1 Vulcanimicrobiota bacterium
AAACATTTATTAAATGCTTATGCTCAGGTCAGTAATAGTGTTTTTCATAGCTTATCAGAATTTAAGTCGTCGTGACGCGTAACGTCTAAAGGGTCCCTGCGCATTACGTATTACGAGGTCATTATTTACGGATAGTTATGAAACTAACTATAATATATTATTCCAGATTTAGAAAAAAAGTTCCATTTTTTTTATTTTTTTAAATTATTTACTGACCTGACCATAAGGAATGGAAATTTATTAATAGTCTCTTTCCTCGCGTCACGCGTCACGCGTTACGCGTCACGCGTTACGCGTCACGATTTTATATATTTGATACAATTATTTAATTGTCATTCCTAAGCATGTAATAAACGTGTTCCACCAGTCACGCGTCACAGGAGCATATACGTATCCGGGAATAGCCTGACGTTATTTTCTTTCAATTTCTGACTCTAATTACCATTGACACATTGATAATAATCTTTTAAAATCTATCTGTTTTTATAGAGAATTAATTTTATAACAGTAAAAATAAAAATTCCTGTACGTTTATTTCAATTGTAACAGGATCTTGCTGCTTATAACGGTAAATATTCCACTGATTATAGTCGTAAAGCGTAACGCGTTACGGGAGTGGACAGAATCACAGATTATCCGGTGTCGTATTTATCGCTGACACTACTTACATTATCTTTATTCTGTAAAAAAAGGGGCAAATTAATGACAGAAAACAGACTTATTCCGGGAGAAATACTTTTCAGTGATCCTGTAAAAGGCAATCCGAAAATATCACCTTCAGGGGAAAAAATAGCCTATATGGCTCAGGTAAACAATGTATTGAATCTATGGGTTAAAACTATTGATAAAGAAGACGACAGGCCTGTTACATGTTTTCAAAAGAATGGTTTAAAGATATTAATTGGCCCTCAGAAGAAAGATATGACTAATTATATGTGGGTCACTGACAGATATATTGTTTATTTCCATGATACAAAAGGTTATATAAATTATAACATGTATAAAATAAATATTGAAACTATGGAAAGTAAAAACTTAACTCCCTGTAAAGATTCAAGAGTCAGATTTGTCAAATATAACAGCGATTTTCCATATGAAATGATCATTTCAATAAAAAAACATAATCAGACCCATTACGATCTCTATCATATAGATATACAATCGGGAAAAAAAACACTCATAGCCGGTAACCCGGGTAATGTAAAATACTGGGTAATAGACAGTAATCTTCAAATACTGGGAATGGTTTCAGAAAGAGATGGCACGGGAGAAGAATTATCAATCAGAGAGAACGGGCACGGTAACTGGAAAAAACTGCTGGATTTTGATAAAGAAGGGCTCCTGCAAAACTATATTCTCGGCACTTCAAAAGATAACAGGAAAATATATATGATAGATTCTACCGGTGTCAACACCTGCCGTGTTCTAAAAATAGATATATCTACAGGCATTAGTGAAGTAATAGCCTCCAATCCGGAATATGACATATGGGAAGGTGAATATTTTTTATATCATCCCTTTACATATGAGATACAGGCAGTATGTTTTAATAAATACAGAAAAGAATGGATCCTTTTAGATGAAACAATAAAGGAAGATTTTGAGGCCATCAGAAAAATGGATTCCGGAGATTTTTCCATTGTCAGCCGCGATGACAGAGATAAAATATGGATAATAGCTTTTGACAGGGATAATGGACCTGTAGCCTATTATATATACAACAGAGGCCTAAAGAAAGGTTCATTATTTTTTTACCATCAACCTTCTTTAAAAGAATATACTCTGTCTGAAATGAAAGACCTGTCTTTTATTTCCAGAGACGGTCTGACCATACACGGTTATATAACATATCCTCCCGGGGAAAAAAGAAATAATTTACCTTTAGTATTATATGTCCATGGCGGGCCATGGTTGCGTGATACCTGGGGATATAATCCTGATGCGCAGTGGTTTGCGAACCGTGGTTACCTATGTTTGCAGATCAATTACAGAGGTTCCACAGGATACGGAAAGGATTTTCTGAATAGAGGAAACAAAGAATGGGGACGAAAGATGCAGGAAGATCTTGTAGACGGAGTAGAATGGGCCATAAAAGAAGGGATTGCAGATCCGGAGAAAATTGCCATCTATGGTGCCGGTTACGGCGGCTATGCCGCTCTTTCGGGAGCAGTATTTACTCCGGATCTCTTCTGCTGTGCAATAGCAATAGGCTGTCCCGGCGATCTTCTAAATTTTATCAGATCAGTTCCTCATAACCATCATGGCCAGAGAAAAGAACTTGTTAAAAGAGTAGGAGATCCTGAAAAGGAAAAAGAATTGCTCATATCCACTTCTCCTTTTTATCATCTTGAGAAAATTAAGATTCCTGTATTTATTGCCTATGGTCTCAAGGAAAAAACGATTAATAAAAATTCATCTTATTACATGGTAAGAGCCATGCATAACAGATGTATTAAAGTAGAATATCTTGTCTTTCATGATGAATACTTTAATATCAGTAAAGAGAAGAATCGCATCAAACTGCATCTTGTTGCAGAAAAATTTCTTACCAGACATATGGGAGGAAAACTAGAAGAGAGGACTGCCGTATCAGTGGATAAGCCTTTTAACGAGAGAGAGCTTATAGAAAAAATCCTTAAAGAAGAAGATAAAGAGGCCTTTGAACTGCTCATAGAACATTACAGAAAACCACTGATGAAACATTTAATCAATATGACAGGTGATATTGATTTAAGCCTGGAATTACTGCAGGAAACCTGTCTGAGAGTATGGACATACTTATATACTTATTCTTTAGACAGATCATTTTTTCCATGGATATGCAAGGTTGCCACCAATGTAGCAATAAAACATATAAAAAGTGAGACTCAGGAAAGCAAATTAAGTATAGATGCAATAGATATAGATAATATGATTATATGGGATGGAAATATAGAAAATAAGACATTTATTCAATCTATTATTAATACCCTGAAAAAACCTTATAAGACCGCATTGTTCCTCCGCTTTATAGAAGATAT
>JBEHWO010000647.1:0-2999 GCA_040217695.1 Vulcanimicrobiota bacterium
AAAATATAATGAATATAAAGATTATTTTGGCTGTCACGGAAATATATCTTTAGATCAGGGTTTTGCTTTTCTTTATCTGGCAGGTGAGCCTGTAGCAATCAACATTGTCAGTAAAGTGCAAGAAAAAAGGGTTATATATAATAAAATTTTTACTCCTGTAACTCCTGATAAAGATGTTACAGAGAAAAAAACAGGCCTGGTATTCAGAAATTCTTCTATTCTTGCTCATGGATTTGTTCCCGTTTCAAAAGAAATTGCCGAAACTTTTCTCTCAGATATGAAGAACATTGTAGATGTCTGTTACAGGCATATATCTAAAGAAGAAATAAATATATTATGGGATAGGTTTGATTTCCCGAAGATAGAGAAGATATTGTAAAATACGAACCTGTTTAATATCCATTTATACTTCAGGCATGTTCATAAAATATGGAAATAACTTTTACGGGTTAATATTTAATACAAGTGATAGTGCAAGAGAAATTTCATCCATTTTCTCTATGGAAATTTTCCCTATTTTCTGTATAAATCTCTCTTTAGAGAGTGAACGAATTTGAAATGTATCGGCGCAGGAAATTTTATGTAACCCATTTTTATCATCAGGGTCAAGTTTTATCATCCAGGGAACTATATTATAGTGATCTTTCCAGTCAGTTATTGGTACAATAACCTTAAGAGGTAATATGCCGATAGAATCATCACTTACTATAATAGCCGGACGGATCTTCTTCATTTCTGCTCCTTTAGCAGGGTCTAAATCAATTAACCATATTTCTCCTCTAACCATAGAAGTCCTCACCATCAAGTGTTGTAAATATAGTAAGTTCTTTGTCGTTATTGTAATCTTCCAACATTACTTCTGCCGCTTCAGTTAATCTTTTTTTTCTCTCCTCCTTTATTTCTTTTCTCCTTTCAAGATCTTCTTTTATCATACTTAAGGTTGATTCTAGAATTGTTATACGTTCCTCATTTGAGAGATGTTTAAGTTCTTCCAGAATTTGTTTCTGAGTCATAAGAATACACCTCTTTTCAGATTTATCTCTGAAAAAATTATAACATGTTAATTGTAACAAAGCAAAAAAGAGTTTTACTAAATTTTAGTTGGTTTTGGTAAAACAGGTCTGTCTCTGAACTCATTACCATTTCTGGATTGAATTTCCATATAATTGTTTTTTAATTCCAGATTAACTCCATGCTGAAAATTCAGCATGATTTTCAGTTCTTTAAGCCTGTCAACTTCCCATAAATTCTGTTTCTTTTCTTCAGTTTTTTCAATAATATATTTCTCAAAATCTTTTTTAAATTTATTAATGTCTTTACATTCCTGAATATCCCATTCAGTGAAAAGACTTTCATACCGTTTTTTACGATCAGACAGAAATAATGTCGGAGTAATTTTTACAGACCCCAGTCCAAGGGGTTTACCCATTCCAATTTTGTGACAGCATTCCTGAGGCAGATCAAGGGAAAATAAAAGTGCCCCCAGTTCCACATCTGAAAGGTTTTCAAAACGAATTTTTCCTGTAAATTTTATTCCTTCCCTGACAGGGTTAATTCTGGTATATTGAGTTTTATGTTTATCTATTTCTGCCAGATTTTTTTCTTCCCAGTTTTTCCCTGACTTGTGCCAGTAGAGTTTATATCCCCTGAGTGAAGCATCGGTATTATAATGATTTAGCTGTCTTATATCATCCCCGGTCTGTACAAGATAATGCTGAAAAGTAGTAGGTTTGGGAGAAGATAAAATCTTTGGTGTCTTTTCTCCCATTGAAACATTGTTCTGATTCTCTTCCATAAAGATATCTTCAAAAAATACCCTTCCGGCAAAGGTTTTTTCATTGCCGAAAATAGATTCGGCAATATCAACCTTATTATTATCCTGTAATTGTCCGCTTATATGTTCCTTTATGGTCTTTTCATAGACAAGTCTGAACATACCTGTATGACCGAAGGATATTCTATCTTTTCTCCATTTTACATAAAAACAGGGAACCTCACCTTTTGCAGAAAGTTTGATTAGATTGGGAACTTTTTCTGCTCTGGTTATATCATTATTATAATTTTTTACGTCTTCCTCCGGTATGGGAATGGGATTTACATTCTGCTTCGGAAAAGAAATAAGCCAGTCTCTTTTTTTATTTTTCATATCACCTGATACGACAAGATATCCTTCATTGAGTTTATAAAAATTAAATTCTTTATATGTTTTACCTGTCTGTGATACCTTCTGTCTGGCCTCTTTTTTGAGAATCTGTTTATAACTTTCTACAGGTTTTATAAAGTAATAAAATCCCTCTTTATATAATACTCCGGCAGACATCTTATAAATGGCTTTCCTGCTATTTTTATCCTGAGAACTCATTCTCTGCTGATATTCTTTTCTCAGATTGCTTTTGTCTGCAAGTCCTCTGAAATAAAGCATTTTATCATCAAAAAAGCTGAATTTACCGAAAGTTACAATTTCTACTAAATTTCTTATCATACCACGTAATGAACTACCGGGAATTCTGGTTTTACCGCCGGGAGAGAAAAATTTCGTCACATCTTTTGCTTCTTTTCCTGATTTATCTTCGTCTTCTGCAACTGTTCCTCTTATATAAATAGGAGTTTTTGTTTCTATTTCAACTTCTATCCACCCGGTGTTTCCAGAGTAACTATTAAAATCAGGTCTTTTTTCTGCCTCCACTACTTTATCATTAAGAGATACAAAATTATAAGGAGCATGGGCAGGAGAGTGAATATTTTCCACGTGATTATTCATCAGGTTTCCTTTTCTGGCAGGTTGTGATGTATACTTGAGTTGTTGTTGATTAATTGTTGAATTTTTTTCTGTACCTGGTTTAAATGCAGTGGATTCATATATTATTTTCTCTCCTGATTTAACTGATATTATATTTCCTCTGTCTCTTTCTACCTCGATATCCAGGCCGTTCATTGATGTATTATTTAATTTTACCTGCAACTGTGGGAAAGGCATTTTTTTATTGGTTTCAATAAAA
>JBEHWO010000648.1:0-2998 GCA_040217695.1 Vulcanimicrobiota bacterium
AGTGCTTTATCAAAACATACTATTGCTTCATCGTATTTTTTCTCCTGCACCAGATCCCATGCCTGCATGTGCCATTTATTCGCCTCTTTAATCCTCTCTTCTTTGCTGTCGCAGGATATGTTAATAAACAATATTGCAATCATTATAAATAAGAAAATTTTTTTATACATATATTCTCCTCAAATTTTTACTGATAACATACAGAATTTCCAACGTAATTTCAACTAAATCAAAAAAATTCCTTTTTTTCTTCGACATTTCTCATAATCATAGAACAGAGATGCCGGTTTTGAAGCATCTCTGTTCTATGATTACCATTATATTCATATTGCATGCCGGAATATCTTATAATTCCTCCTTTACAAATAATTTCAGACCTGACATAATCCGCTACTTCCCGGAAATTTTCCGTACAGATAGCCGGGCTTTTTCAGGGATGGCAGATAATTGCAGGAATCTCTCTCTATAAAGGTCATATCGGTGCATTTAAGCTGCTTTTTTGTATATTCATATTCTTTGATGAGTTTCTGCAGTCTCTCTTCTGTTTCTTTCTGTGCTTCCGAAAGTTCTTTTACGAGGCTTTGCAGGTCATTAAGAGCTATTTTGATCTCTGTAATGGCGTCGGTTTTTACAGATTTGATCTGAGTTTTTTCTATTTCTTCTATAAACGTGTATAAAACTTCTTTTAATTCAGGCTGGAGCATATCGATTTTTCTGACAAGTTCCATGCCAGGCATAATTACACCCCCTCTCTCTTTATATATTTTGATTATAACTTTTTTAACAGTGTTAGTAAAGTTTTTTTATATCAATCCGTCCGTATAGCTAGCAACAATTCTGCGTATTTCTTCCGGTGGTATAATACTTCCCTTCCTGGGGCTGGCTACAATTGTATAATTATGCCCTCTGCCGTCATACCATGGATCTGGATTATGATATCCCGGTCTGGCATGTTTCAATATTCCTTTATCATCTTTCAGTCTCTTATCACCACCGGATCTTCTGAGAAGGGTTTCTTTTAATTCCAGAACAGTTCCCAGGTAGGCCAGGGAATATTTCTTTTTTGCATCGGCTGATATAATAGTTTCATTTTTTTTCGTGTAATGGACAAGTGTGAGCATAAACCCTTTTTTTTGAGGGCTCCGTTTTGTATCATTTGCAGTGGAATATCTGAATAATGCAGATGACGGGTTATTTATAAAAATAGCATCTACTTTTTCCCATTCTGTCATATTTTGAAAGGGAAGAATTATAGATAAAATTTCTGTTTTGTGTGATTTATCAGGATCTTCCACATCTTTAATGTAAAGGTCTCTGTCTTTGTTTATCTCAGGAATAATAGATGAAAGCAATTTACTGTTCCAGTCAAGTGATTCTTCCGATTCAGGGTCTATGCCTTTTACCATATTTGTTACCAGGTTTTCTATTAAAGGTAACATTGTGTTTATAATAGTTCTGTTACGTTCATCTTCAGCGGCAATTTGAGCGGTTATTTTTCTGTTTATAAAAATCGCTGCTGTAGACGGAGTCTTTACCTGATCAGGTGAAAAGATTTTCATGCCCTGATCTATGAGTGATGCGTAGTCTGCAAGTTCTTTTGCTCCTTCTGGAAGTCTTCCATGTTCAATAAGATATGTGGCTAAATATGCAGAAGCAATGGCATCAAAGTCAGGACAGTAGTGCATTATAATTTCAATATCTTCTGCTTCCTTATGAATACTGTCTAAAAGCAGATCGGGGTTATTGTAGATAATTTCAGCGGCACTCCGGTAATGACTGCTCTGATGATGGTCAAAGATTCCTTTCTGCAGCTTATTCCCCACATCAAGGTATAGCCTGTTTGGTATAACAGGATGTTCGTCTGTACCTGCAATGGAACCCATTTTTATAAAGTTGAAAAGAAAGCGGTGCTTTTTTAACATGCTTAAAACCCCTCTGTAAAAACTTTCCTTTCATTTATGTGAAAAGGTTCTCCAACTTTAATATTAGAAGAAAAATGAAAAATGTCAATACAGCTGCATAGAAATAATTTACATTTAACTTGGATTAGTATCCTCTCGTCACGCGTCACACGTCACGGGCCACGATATGTTATACAAACCTTATTTTTTTATCTTCACTCAGGATTTTTTCCAGATTTCCTCTTAAATGATTTAAATAGAGGTTCAGATCGTTTTTGTTTTCAATTACTTGATGCCATAATACTATCTTTCTCATATCCACATATTCTATATCTTTTTTCCAGGTATTTCCATGAATTCTTTTAACTTCTTCGTCTATCTGCTGAAATGACAGAGACTTTTGATGTTCCAGCTGCACGGTGAGAGCTACAATCTTTGTACAATCATTTATTTTATTAATCTCTTTTTCCATATTTTTGTAGTAAGAAAGGATATTTCCTGTGAAAACCGGTGTGAGAATATCTTTGTATCTGTTCAGTTCTTCATTTATAATCACAGAGATTGCATCGATTTTTTCCAGAACATGACATCTCATTTCTCTTAAAATTATATCATGGGCTTTTTTTATTTTATCTGATAATACGGGTAACTCTTTTATCTTCATATAAGGTTCTTCCATATGGAGTATTTTTTTCATTTCATCTATCTTTTCTTTTATCTCTTCAGGAAGGTAATCTCTGTCCGGCAGAAAATCATTATAACCTTTCAGGGCAATATGAAAAACCTTTACCTGTGATTTAAAGAAATGCCTTACATCACTGATATTACGTGACAGTTTTTCCAGTTCTTCTTTATACAGAGCTATATTATCCAGAAACATGTCGTCTTCTGTATCTGATATCTTACTCAACAGTTCTATTCCGCTTTTTATAACCTGTTTCCCCGGATACAGGGCTCCTTCTTTGGAAGAGTAGGAAGGTATATAATTTTTTAATTCATCCAGATACATATGAAAGATTTCCTTTGTTTTAATATATAAACCTTTCTCATCATCTGGCAGCGGACCTGCCCCGAAAGATTTTATCATTAAATTTTTT
>JBEHWO010000649.1:0-2997 GCA_040217695.1 Vulcanimicrobiota bacterium
TTACTGAGATGAGCATAAATAATACATAACTGCTCTCGTGACGCGTGACGGGAGCAAGAACTTTATTACATGTTTATGCTCAGGTCAATAAATTATATAAAGGATTGTCAGTCATGTTGAAAAAATCCTTTCTGTTTATCCTTCTTATCATTACTTCTCTCTCTGTTACCTACAGTCAAGATGACGGTCTTTATGTATTCGTTACACTCTGGGGCGGTGAAGGTAAAAGACCGGGACAGTTTCGACTTCCTCAGGGCATAACGATAGATAGTTCCGAAAATGTTTATGTTTCAGATACATGGAATAATCGTATTCAAAAATTTGATTCTTCAGGTAAATTCCTCAACGAATGGGGATCAACAGGTTCAGGGGACGGACAGTTTAAGAAACCATGCGGTCTTGCCATGGACAGGGAAGGCTTTCTTTATGTGGCAGACAGAGATAATTACCGTATACAGAAATTTACCTCCTCCGGTGCATTTGTAACAAAATGGGGCTCCTTTGGCAGAAAGAACGGACAGTTTGATTTCCCTTACTGTCTTTCCGTAGATAGTGAAGGATATGTTTATGTTGTAAATACCTATAACAATGATTCCATTCAGAAATTTAGTTCTTCCGGTATTTTTACTGCAAGAATAGGCTCACGCGGCACAGGTGACGGTCAGTTTACAGGCTCCTTCGGTATTACCCTGGATAGTAAAGGATATATTTATATAGTGGAAAAAGATAATCACAGGGTACAGAAACTGGATAAAGATGGAAAATTTGTAACTAAATGGGGGTCTTACGGCTCAGATGACGGTCAATTTATATCACCGAGAGGGATTTCTACAGATACTTCGGGAAATATTTATGTTCTGGATAATGGTAATTACAGGATAGAAAAATTTACAGATGAAGGGAAATTTATAGGTAAATGGGGGAAAATAGGGAGCGGGCAAGGTGAATTTCAGGCAGGGATGATTGGAATCGCAATTTTTTCGGATACTTCTGTTTATATAGTGGAATATGAAAATGAGAGGGTTCAAAAATTTATCCCGAAGAAATGACCGGGAATTATGAGAAGCGTAACGCGTAACGCGTAACGCGTGACGGGAGGAACAGATACTCATTCTGCTTTAGTAACCGCACATTTATAGTATTTTTTTATTGTCACTATAATCCAATTAATTTTACGGCTGAAAAAATGATTTTAATTTAACAAACTTTTAACATTATTATATTGTTTCTCTCTTTTCTATATGGTAATTTATAGATATAATGATAATTTATTTCATAACATGGCATAAGTAAATCTCGCGTCACGCGTTACACGTCACGATCCATGAAAAAGGAATTATATGAACATTTCAAATATAAAATCTGATTTTAAATATTCCGTAAGGCCGGAAAAAGCAGTCTGTAAAGAAAGTGAAGATTACTTTGTTTCATCAGATAACAGGGGACATGGTTTAAATGATATAAAAAAACTTGCAGAGCTTTCGAGAGAATATAAAAGTAATACCCTGAGCAGTCTTAACATGGATAATTATATGATTCCTGCCAGTGAGGGACAGATAAAACATCTCTGTCTTACCTGCGGAATTTCACTTGATGGGCCATCGGGAGAAAGTTATAAAAATGCTTTTAAAGTCTTTCTTCAGAATATGCCTTCAGCCAGATTTACTGTTCTGACATCGAATGAAGATGTAAAAAAGCAGGTGCAGAACCTTGTAGATACATGGTCATGCAATGGTGTTATTTCAAATCCTGAGAGGGTAAATATTGCTGCTACTGGGAAAAAATTATCTATATGGGCCCAGGATTCAACCCTTGTTGTAGGCAATAAGCTCATAGAACCTGCCAGAAACTATACTCCTTCCGAAGGCGATAAAGCTGTTCCCGGTGAAATTTCCAGGGTTAATAAGGAATTTCAGCTTGAACAGAGAGATGGTTTATTCATTGACGGAGGCAATCAGCTTGCTACAGAAGATACGCTCTTTCTTGGTTCCGATGCTGTAAGTTTTATGATGGAAGATATGAAAAAATGTTCTGCCAGATACAGTAGCATAACAGGTAACCTTGATATAGAAGGAACCTCAACGATGGGGCAGGAAGAACTATGTAAGCTTATGCTTGAAAAAACCTTTCCCTGTCAGAAAATAGTTTATATCGGTAATACATCTGTTCAGAACGGACAGCCTGAAGCTCATATAGATTTATTCATGACTCCTCTAGGTAAAGTAGATCCTGAAACAGGGAAACAGGTTGTAATCGTGGCAGATCCTTACATGGCCTGTAAAATTTTAATGGATTTAAAGGAAAAAGATCCGGAAAAATACAGTAAATATGAGGAAAGTATTAAAAGTAAACTGTCAGACTGTATTGAGAAACATCCGCTCGATACTATGACCAATTTTATGTTTGATGAAATATTCATGGGCGGTTTTAATGTGAAATTCAATGAAGTCGCACAGACTCTGGAAAAAGACGGGTATAAAGTGGAAAGAGTGCCTTATTTTGCTCATAGTTCTTTCACCAGGCTTCCTTCTATAACCTATAACAATGGTTTAATAGACGGAGATAATTTCTTTATTCCCGCTTTTGATATTCCCGAACTGGATGATGTAGCAGCAGGTGTTTACAGAAAATATGGTTATAATGTAATACCTTTGGAAATGACAGCTATAAGCTCTCATCTCGGAGCTATAAACTGTATGACAAAGGTTCTGGAAAGAGAGTATTCTCTTTCTGAGGGAGCTTAGTGCTTATAACGGTAAATATTCCGCTGGTTATAGTCGTGACGCGTAACGCGTAACGCGTGACGGGAGGAGACATGCTCACGGATTATCCGGTGTCGTATTTACTGCTGACAGCACTTAGAACCTATCCGAAAAGTAATATTTATTGTACACCCTTCCGGGGGGTGAGGCTCTGGAGAAAAATATATACCGTATTAACAGTAATTTGTAAATTAAATAAATGTAATATCGCAGCAGTCTGTAATAACAGGTTGTT
>JBEHWO010000650.1:0-2996 GCA_040217695.1 Vulcanimicrobiota bacterium
CTTTCACACAGGCCATAGCCTTCTTTTTTACATCAATATGTCCGAAGACCATATTATTTACTCCTTCCCCCATAAGCCTGTAAGCACCCTGGAACTTCTCTGATGAAATCTTTGCATCAATATCTCCTGCATCATGTTTTGCAGACATATTGTTCATTTCTGAAATAAGGCCGTTTAAAGCATCAATACAGGTATTCAGGTTATTCTTTATTTCATTGAAGTCACCGTTATAAGTGTCTGTAATTCTGGGAGGAATATCACCTTTACTTATCCTGTCAATATATTCTGCTGCCACATTCAGAGGGCCTATAACGGCATCTAGCGTTTGATTGACACCTTCCACTATTTTTTTGAAATCTCCTCCATGTTTTGAAGCATCTGCCCTTGTATCCAGTTTCCCTTCCACTGCGGCAAGGGAGAGCATATTTGCATCTGTTACAAGGCTGTTAATGGCATCAATACAGGTATTTAAATTATTTTTAATCTCATTGAAATCACCGTTATATTTATCTGTAATTTTCGGAGGAATATCGCCTTTGGAAATTCTGTCAACATATTCTGCAGCTACATTGAGGGGGCCTATGACATTATCAAGTGTTTCATTGAAACCTTTCAGCAGTTTACCGTATACACCTTGCAGTTTACCGGCATTTGCCCTTACATCCAGTTTCCCTTCCTTACCTGCTTTTATGATTATGCCCGTTTCATCCACAAGTGTGGTTATGGCATCAATACAGTTATTCAGATTATTTTTTATTTCATTGAAATCACCGTTATATTTATCCGTAATCCTTGGCGGTGTATCTCCTTTAGAGATTCTGTCAATATATTCTGCGGCAACATTTAAAGGGCCTATGACTGCATCCAGTGTTTCATTGATCCCGATTACAATGGGTCTGAATTCAAAATTGATCTTTTCAGGATTTCCTCTTGTGTCCAGTTTACCTGCCAGTGCAGCGTCTATAAGATATTTTGTCTCTGCCAGGAGAGCATTTATTACAGATCCGATGTTTGAGGAAAGGTATGCCCCTGAGCCGATTGCAATAATTAAACCCGCTATTATGGCAACAATCATTATTAATACGGCAGTACCGGCACTTCTGGCATTATTGTCAGATGTATTTTTTGCATCTTCTGTTATAAGCCCGATTATTTGATCTATACAATCCCTTACTGCATTGGCACTTTTTTCACCTTTTCCGTCAAGTATCAGAAGGGCTTCCGTGTCTTTATTGGTTTTTCCCAGGTTAATCGTTTCTTCCATATCATCTTCATAGGTTTTTATTAACGCTTTTAATGTATTTAATTCCTTTTTTAAATTTTCCGATAATTTTTTTCCTTCTACTTCAGCTATATTTTTATTCATAATTTCTGAGAGTTCTTTTATTCTGTCTTCGTTCTTTTTAATGCCTTCCTGATCGTTATTTCTGATCATATCTCTCAGATTTACACGGATTCTGTGGAAAGACGTGGCTATTTCCATTATATTTTTTAATCCCATTGTAATATTTTCATAAAGAGATGTATCTGCATTGTCGATTGTCTTTATATATACTATACCCGTTATTCCTATAAGAGATGCTATAATAGCAAGTATTAAGAAACCTGCCATTATTTTTGTTCCTATTTTTATATTACTTAACATAAAAAAACCTCCCATGTAAATTAATTTTTTTAGAATAGTTCTAAAAAGTTTTGTCCTAAAGTTTCTCTACATACTCGCAATAGGTAAATAGCTACTTAATCTTTTTCGGACATTACTTTTTGTACTTACTCTGATTACTCTTTTTCATTATTTCCCTGCAGTATTATCAGTTCTTCCGTAGAGAAAACCCTGTCAATATCAAGTATTATAATGAATTTTTCCTCTTTTTTTCCCATACCTTTTATGAATTCTGTTTTCAGCCTCATACCTATTTTAGGAGGCGGTTCTATCTGTTCGGGATCAAGTTCAAATACTTCCTGCACAGAATCTACCAGAGCCCCCAGTATTACATTATCACTGTCAAGGGTGACTTCCACTATGACAATACATGTATTAACAGTCCTTTCAACTTTATTCATCCCGAATTTTGTCCTCATGTCTATCACCGGAACAACACTGCCTCTCAGATTTATAACACCCAGCATAAATTCCGGCATCTGAGGAACTCTGGTAATTTTCGTATAATCCAGCACCTCTCTTACTTTTGATATATCCAGAGCAAATAATTCTCCGTCAAGGATAAATGTCAGATACTGTCTTGTTTCCGTTATTGATTGTACAGCCATTTCATTAAACCTCCTCTATAAATTCGATTACATAGTCTATTATCGGTTATAATAAAAAAAAACTTTATACTAATAAAAAAAGTTTTTATTTTGCATATTTCGGTTGTACCATAAATTTTGTGCAAATCTTATCGGGTTGACTGAGCTTTAGAGTATATCAAAATAGGCAGGTGCTTTTTCTATGAGGATTTTCTTTATTTCTTCTGCTATATTTCTTATTTCCCACTGGGCTTTCCTCGATGTTGATAATTTAAGAAAATCCCACCAGGCCTGAAAATTTCCGGAGATAACTATACTGGTAAGGGTGGCATTGGGAAGTACATAACGGGCATCTTCCTGCGGTACGCCTGAATCGATTAATTCACTGTATGTTTTTTCTATCTTTTGCATTATTTCCATATATAACATAAGGCTTGATTCAGAGGAATTATATACGGACATAGGAACAAGATATGTAAAATCTTTCATATTTACATAACGCTGGCTTTCCTGTGTATAATTTAAATGGGTATGTCTTACCAGCTGGTGGCTGCAGGCTCTGCTGCACATGACCTCAAAAGATGCCATACAGTGTCTTCCTACAGACAGCCTGCCTCCTTTTATTGTTTTTCTTATAAATTCTTCATAATCAACAGGTTCACCCTTCGTTCTTGTTGACGTTTGAACCGCATAGGTCATAATCTTTGCATAGTCCGGTGTTATGTGTAAAAGTTTTATCATAATAT
>JBEHWO010000651.1:0-2994 GCA_040217695.1 Vulcanimicrobiota bacterium
TCCTGACTTTGTTCTTCCAGGCATGTCATATTAACTCTTAATGATATTATATACAGGTTTTACGACGAATTTCTTTTCTCCAGGGACTGGCCCCTGAAATTCTTCAGTATGATAATGTAACTTTCTATGCAAAAAAGTATAGTATAAATTTTACCATATAAATCCTTCTTCATACATGGCCGTTACATATTCTACGGGGATATGTTCTGTAACTATCGTAGTCGGTGCCATAATATATCCTCCTCTGTCTGACATAACAGACAAAACCCTTCTCACTTCTTTTCTGATTTCATCCGTATCTTTATAAGGTTTTTCAAGACATATGCCGCCGTGGAAGGCTATTTTCCCATGAAAATTGTTTTTTAATTCTTCCAGGTTACTGTCTTTGATATCTGTTTGCATAGGATCAATTATATCTATACCTGTTTCATGAAGAACAGGCAATAAATTTTTTATGGAACCACATGAGTGAAACATTATCTTGAGCCCGTATCTTCTGGCCAGAGTAAAATGTTTTTCCCAGTAAGGTTTCAGTATATCTCTGAAGGTTTTTTCACCTATGAGCGAACCATGGTAACCTCCATAGTCATCTCCGTAAAAAACTATGTCTATCATACCTTTTCCTGCCTCGAAGATGCGTCTGTTATATTCATAATAAAAATCAGAAATTTTTTCAAAAATCTTCAGAAGTACAGGATCATGTCGTATCAGTCCCATATACATGTCTTCCATGCCGTAGAGAGAGCCTGCTTTATAGAGAAAATCGCCTGTGCCGGGATTGCCTGTTATGATACAGTAATCTTTATATGTTTCACATTGTTCCGTAACAGTGCTATAGTCGAACATGTCCGCTTCAGGCCAACTGTAAGATATAACCTCTGCAAGGTCCGCTTTTTTTAAATCCTCACAGGCGAAGATGTTTAACGGGAAATTTTCTTTACAAACAGGGCTCACTGTCCGGAAATCACAGTTCAATCTTTCCAGTATGGCAGAACTTACATGGTTTACAAGAGGATTTAACATGGTTTTATATTCTTTTATATTAAAGTAGGTACAGAATTTTTTTTGAAAATTTTCAGTACAGGAAAAATTCATAGGGATTCTGTCAGTTTTTTTGAAGTTAAGTGTGTCTTTAACTATGTCTCTGGATGTCATAGGTTTTTTTATTGCATGTTTGTTTTACAGATGTTATTATACTCTGTAATGGTACTTTTTTCCTGCACCTGTTGCGTTTTTTACAGTGTATTTTGTAACAAAGTATGTATAATCCTCGCGTCACGCGTCACGCGTCACGCGTCACGATTTAATAATTAAGGAGAAATTGATAATGATAATAAAGAAATTTTTGCTTTTCATACTCATAATAATTATGACCTGTCCTCTAAGTGCAAAATTTATTTATCCTTCTGCCAGAATGGATGATATAACAGATGACTATTATGGCACAAAGGTTTCTGACCCCTATCGCTGGCTTGAAGATCCTGATTCAAAAGAAACCATGTCATGGGTAGAAGAAGAAAATAAGTTAACCTCTGAGTATCTGAATAATGACAGTGAAAGGGAAGAGATAAAAAAGAGACTTACAGAACTCTTGAATTACCCGAAATATTCGACTCCCCGTAAAGAAGGTAACAGATATTTCTTTTATAAAAATGACGGACTTCAGAATCAATATATCCTTTATATGCAGAAAAGTCTTGACAGTGAGCCTGTTGCTGTTCTAAATCCTAATGAATTCAGCACAGATGGAACAGTATCTATAAACAGAGTGTCTTATAGTAATGACGGAACTCTTATTGCTTACGGTATTTCTACATCCGGTAGTGACTGGCAGGAAATAAAGATTCGTAATACTGACACGGGGAAAGATTGCGAGGAAATTATAAAATGGTCAAGAAACGGCGGCGTTGCCTGGAAACATGACGATTCAGGTTTTTACTATAACCGCTATCCTGAACCGGGGACAGTGACAAAAGAAGATGAGACTAAATATAACCGTGTTTACTGGCACAGACTTGCTACTCCTCAGTCAGAAGATAAACTGATCTACGAAAGACCTGACTCTAAAGAAATGGGTTTTTATCCTTTTATTACAGATGACGGAGAATATCTTATATTAATTGTATCCTCCGGCACCAGTACAAAAAATCGTGTTTATTATCGCAGAACAGACAGTGATGGTGATTTTATAAGACTTCTTGATGAAGATGATGCATCTTATGATTTTATAGATAACAATGGTTCTAAATTTTATTTTAGAACTGATCTTGATGCTCCTAAAAGTAAGATTATTGCTATTGATCTTGATAAGCCTGATAGAAATAACTGGCATATAGTTGTGCCGGAACAGTCTGATGTGATGTCATCTGTCATTGCTGTAAACAATCAATTTGTTATAGAATATATGCATGATGTATGTTCTCTTTTAAGTATATATGATATGTCAGGTAAGTTTATCCGTAAAATAACACTTCCCGCCCCGGGGTCTGTAGGAGCTATATATGGTGAAATGAAAGATAAAGAAATGTTTTTTTCTTTTACATCTTTTCTATATCCTGCACATATATACCGTTATGATTTTACGGAAGAAAAATTAAACCTTTTCCGCAGTTCCGAGATAAAATTTGACTCTTCCCCTTATGAAACAAAACAGGTATTTTATAAATCAAAAGACGGCACTTCTGTGCCTCTATTTATTACATGTAAAAAAGGACTAGTTTATGATGGGAATAATCCTGTCATACTTTACGGTTACGGAGGATTTTATGCCAGTATGACCCCATATTTTTCAACAAATCTTCTTCTCTGGTTAGAACATGGAGGAGTGTATGCACTGGCAAATATCAGGGGCGGGGGAGAATACGGAGAAGAATGGCATAAAGCAGGTATGCTTCAGAACAAACAGAATGTTTTCGACGATTTTATAGCAGCAGGTGAGTATTTGATTGAACATAAATATACATCGCACAAAAAACTTGCCATTCAGGGAGGAAG
>JBEHWO010000652.1:0-2984 GCA_040217695.1 Vulcanimicrobiota bacterium
GATTTAACTGCTTTTATAGATTTATCCAGAACCAGAAAAAATTCCAGGAAGTTATTCAGTCTATATACGGAACTGGAAGAAAAATTGATAGAACTTCTGACATATTCAGAAAATAATAAAAAAATAATACATTTAAAAGAAATTAATGAAAAGTTGATTGAAGCCGGTATTAATCAGAGTTCCATAGAAGTAATAAGAAATATACTCAGATACTGGAACCATAAGGATTTGATTGCGAGAAAACGTATCGATGCAAACAATCATACCTATGAAATTGATTTTAAATATGACTTTAACAGATTTAAAGAACTGTTTAAAACACGAATAGAATTAGCAGGAAATGTTTTGAATTTCCTCCATTCAATCTATAAAAATAAGTTTCCTGAAGGTAATAACGAAACAGAACCTGTGTTAATAGAATTTTCTCTTATGGAAATTAAGACATCTCTGGAAAACAATCTCTTTTCAACAGGCTATTCTCTTCTTTACTATGAAGATATTTTACTTTATCTTCATGAAACAGGAGCAGTCAAATTAGAAAGCGGTCTTTTAGTCTGCTACAATTCTTTTACTATTACAAGGCTTGAGCAGAACAACCAGAAACAGTTTACGAGAGAAAATTATAAGAAACTGGAATTATTCTATGAAAACAAGATAGAACAGATACATATTGTAGGCGAATATGCCAAAAAAATACTTGAAAGTTATGAAGAAGCCATGGCTTTTGTAGATAACTATTTCAGGATGGAATATAAGAGGTTTATAAACAGATATTTCCCGGAGAGAAAAACAGAAATCAAACGGCCCCTTACGGAAAAGAAATTTAAAGAAATCTTCGGTTCTCTTTCCACACAGCAGTTAAATATCATAAAAGATAATGTAAATAAACATATCCTTGTACTTGCAGGCCCCGGGAGCGGTAAGACAAGGATTCTGGTTCATAAAATAGCATCACTTCTTATGATGGAAGATATAAAACCGGAACAGTTTTTAATGCTTACTTTTTCCCGTTCTGCTGCAATAGAATTTAAAAACAGGCTTGTAAAACTGGTAGGTCATGGAGGATACTATGTTGATATATTCACATATCATTCGTTTGCCTTCAATCTGCTCGGAAGACTAGGAAGTCTTGAAAAATCTGACAGTGTAATAAAAGAAGCTACAGATGCCATCCAAAAGGGAGACCTGTCAGATCTGAGAATTGACAATAAAAGTGTTCTCGTGGTAGATGAATATCAGGATATAGGAGAAGATGAATTTAATCTCTTAAATACAATAATAAAACAGGCTGAAGAAATAAGGGTGATAGTCGTAGGAGACGATGACCAGAATATATATGAATTCAGAGGCTCTTCCTCCGGATATATGAAAGAATTTAAGGAGAAATACAATGCCGCAACCTACTATCTGGATACAAATTACAGGAGTAAAGCAAATATTGTCGAGTTCTCAAATCTTTATCTAAAATGTCTTTCGGAAAGAATGAAAAAAGATGTTATGCTCCGGTCAAATACAAAAGATAACGGTTTTATTAAAATTGTAAAATACAGGTCCGAATATATGATAATGCCTCTGGTAGAACATATTATTTCTTCCGAATTGTCAGGAACGACGGCAGTTTTAACCGGCACGAATGAAGAAGCCATGCTTGTTGAAACACTTTTGAAACAGAGAGGAGTTCCTGCAAAACTGATACTGGCAAATGAAGGTTTTCCCCTGAAAAACCTTGTAGAACTGAGAACTTTTACTCATTATATCGCAAAAGAGGTCACCGATGAACTGGGATTTATAACTGAAGATATATGGAATAAAGCAAAGGAAAAGATTAAAAAAGATTATGATAGATCCAGTAAATTAGGTCTTGTTTTTGACATTATCCAGAAATTTGAAAAAGTAAATCCAAGAAAATTTAAGTCCGAATGGAAAAGTTACACAGAAGAAATAAGGATAGAAGAGTTTTATTTCCCTGATAAGGATATTATACTTGTATCTACCATGCATAAGGCAAAGGGGAAAGAATTTGATAATGTATTTTTACTGCTGAAAAATTATGCTTTAACCACCGATGAAAAGAAAAGAGTCCTTTATGTGGCAATTACAAGGACTAAAGAGAATCTATTTATCCATACAAACCATGATTGTTTTGATAAGTTGACTGCGAAAAATTTCGTTATTCGGTATGATAATCATGATTATGGCAGGCCGGAATGTATTGTCATACCTTTAAGCCTCAGGGATGTTAATCTGAATTTTCAAAAGAAACAGCTTAATGCAATAAGAAAAATACAGGCAGGAGATGAATTAATATCAAATGAGTGTAATCTTCTCCAGGATAAAGGTAAGAACATATCGATAAAATACTCAAAATCGTTTGAAGAAAGGCATAAGCATATACTGGAAAAAGGTTATCGTATAGATAAAGCAGAAGTAAGCTATATTGTGGTATGGATGGATACTGAGGAAAATAAGGAATACAGGATTTTGTTGCCTAAAATATCATATATAAAGAATTAAAAAGTAATGGGCATATTAGAGGAAATTACTGATTGTATTAATTTATAGTTACAGATTCGTGTGATTAGGTTCTGAAATTGCAGGTAACTTGAATAAATATACCAAAGAAATGACAGGTTTCATAAATAATTTTTTTATGAATTGTAGATAAGTATATGACGAGAACAGAAGCAGAATTAAAACTTAAAGAAATTTTCGGTTTAGAAACATTTTATGATTCTCAGTGGAATACAATAGAAAAAATCTTACATGGTAAAAGAGTTTTATTAATTGAAAAAACTGGTTTCGGAAAATCACTGTGTTACCAGTTCCCGGCAACTCAATTTAATGGGACAACTGTCATTTTTTCGCCCCTTCTATCTCTTATGAGAGATCAAGTTAAAAAATTAAATAGTCTGGGGATAAAGGCAAATTGCATAAATAGTGAGCAATCTGAAGAAGAAAATAAAGAAATAATAGTAGATGCAACA
>JBEHWO010000653.1:0-2981 GCA_040217695.1 Vulcanimicrobiota bacterium
ACCTCATCATCAGGTACTTCACCGGACTATGTAAGTGATACAGGGAAAATGCTCCTTTCCGGTCTGTCATCCGGAATGGGAGAACAACTTACAGATAAATCCGCCTCTATCGGAGGTATGGGACTTGCCGCACTTCTCGGGTTCGATAAAATGAGTGAAAATCTGGGAAGTACAGCCCTTGCATCCCTGGCTTTAGGAGGTTTTCTTGGTATGACTCTTCTTCCCCCTCCTTCTATGTTCGGTAATTATATATTCTACAGAATGGCTCTGGGTAAATTCACTTCTTCTGTTTACTTGAATGCCGGAGAAATGCTCTCAGGTGATAATCTTCAGGGATGCAATTCTTTCCTTGCTCACGGGCCGACAGGTTCATCTCCGGCACGTACAATGCTGGCTCTATTAAGGGGGCTGGGAAGAACTGTAATGAAAGGAGAAACCTGTTCCTGTCCGGGTGCTTTACAGGGTTTCTGCGGAGAATACGGATTTTATTGATAAAAATTCCTATGTTCTTACTGAGGTAAGCATAAATAATACATATATGCTCTCGTGACGCGTGACGCGTGACGGGAGGAAAACTTTTATTACATGCTTATGCTCAGGTCAGTAAATCAAGTTTTTGGGGTTTGATTTTGGGTTTTCTTAACCCGACACCATTAACCTTTACAAAATGAATTTTTCTATATTCTTAAATTATAATAAAGGAGACATAAATAATGAATCTATTTAAAATAACTGATTATATGGACAATCTTCTTAATATAAAAGACATTGAAGATAAAAGCCTGAACGGCCTTCAGGTAGAAAACATCGGAGAGATAGAAAAAATATATATCTCTGTCGATATATCCGATGAACTTGTCAATCAATGTTCCCCCGGCAGTTTAATTATAGTCCATCACGGCCTTTTCTGGGGGAAACCCCTGGCAATAAAAGGCCGTATCTATAAAATAATCCGTTCATTGATAGAGAAAAACTGCGCACTTTATGTAGCACATCTGCCTCTTGACAGTCATGAAGAACTGGGGAATAATTATGGCTTTTATAAACTGGCAGGATGGAATGAATTTAAAACAGAAAAATTTGATCTGACCGGTATAATAGAATTCCCGGAAGCGAAACCTCTATGGGAAGTTCTGGAAAAGATAAAAATTGTAGCTGGTAAAGACATAACCATGTGGGACTTCGGAAAAAAAGAGATAAAGAAACTGGCTTTTATCTCAGGAGGAGCTATTCATATGATTTCCGAAGCAATAGCAAGAGGACTGGATCTATATATAACAGGAGAACCTTCTCATTCCTGTTACTGGACCGCAAAAGAAAATAAAATAAATGTAGTCTTCGGAGGTCATTATAATACGGAGAAAACAGGAGTTAATCTGCTGGCAAAACATCTTCAAGAAAAATTTTCTATTGATTACAAATTTATAGATTTACCAACCGGTCTGTAATGAATTATTTACTATCTTTCATTATATTTTTTTTCATCTGTTTTTCCGTACCTATCTTCTTTAAAATTCTGGAATTAATTCCTTCGGTCTGCCCGTCGTGCAAAAAACGAAGGCTAAAAAAATATGCAGAGGAAGAACAGCCGGGATACGGTGTAAATATTATATATAAATGTTCATGGTGCAGACATGAAATGAAGGAATTTATAAAAAGAATACCCTATCAGTGAGTCAGTGAGTGAAGGCAAGGTACCTGCCACTCACTGCTGAATTACTTTCCCTCTCCTCCGGCAACTGTCAGATCCCTCATATCTATGAACGGTGTGGCACCACCACTTACCTGAGGAAGAACTCCGTTCCATTTCTTTATGGATTCATATTTTATGAGCGCAGGTGTTATAGACTGGGAAATGAGCTTATTCGCTTCAGCCTGTGCTCTGGATTTAGTCAATATAGCGCTTGCTTCTCCCTCTGCTTCAAGTACCTTCTGCTGTGCTTCAAACTTCTTTCTTTGAAGTTCATTCTGAGCTTTCAGTGCTTCCTGTACTGCGGCATTTTTCTGTTCTATGGCCTCCATAATTGTTTTCGGAGCTCTTATTTCATTTATTGTAAATTGTTTTACCACAAAGCCGTATTCATTGAGTCTGTCCTGAATAACCTTCTGAATCCTCATAACTACAGAAGCCTTTTCTTTACCGATAAAATCTTCTATTCTGGTTGTACCTACTACTTCCTGCATGGCCTGCCTTACAGTCTGTTTTACAAATCCATGAGTAATATTTTCTATGGGCTGACGGAAAGCCACATAAAGTTCAGGCACTTTCTGTGGATTCAGTTCGAAGGCAAGAGAAACATCACAGCTTATGGGCTGTCCTTCCGTAGAATTTACATTTATCTCATCATTCTGATGTGAGCCTTCTACCTGACCTTTACAGAGAACAATAGTCTGCATATAAACAGGATATACTATCACATCCTGTGTGATAAAATTCCTCATGCCATAACCGGGGTTCAATGAAACATCTGCTATACCTTTTGTATTGCCTGCAGGTGGAATTTTGTAAATCAGAACTCCTACATGCCCCGGCGGTACATAATAAATTGTGGATGCAAGGATAATTATTATAATAAAACCAACGGCAATTATGACTGTCCCTGTTATCGACAGAGCGGAAAAATTGAAACCTTTTGATTGTTTCGGAACTACATTCATATAAAATCTCCTCTCCTTGTTATAATCTCTCTTAAAAAAATATACACTAACCATGATATTAAGTCAATTAATTTATATGAAAAGGCTGTGTAAAATAAAGGCTGGTTTATTCATGTTTTACACTAATATTACCTTTTGCAGTAGGCGCAGCTTTGCTGCGCCACTGCAGTTCCAATTTATATATATATTTATCTTCATAAAACCAATTACCTCCATATAAAATTCATAAATTCCATGATTTCCTGATTACCTATATAATAACTCTTCTGTAGAATATAAAGAAAATTATTATTTTACCTAAATATGCAAAACATCCATATAAT
>JBEHWO010000654.1:0-2971 GCA_040217695.1 Vulcanimicrobiota bacterium
AATGGCGTAAAATAAAGCTTTAGATAAAAATTAAGTAGAGGCAGCTTATCAAAATAACTTGAAAAAAATGCTGAATAGTTTATAATGAAATTAGTTCCCTGTGAAAGGAGGGGATATTATGTTCTGTCAGAAATGTGGCCATGAAAATACAGATGATTGTATATTCTGTGTATCATGTGGTGAAAATCTTGAAAATCAGACGGAAGAAGAGACAATAAAAGTGGATTTGGGCTCATCTTCTAAAAAAACAGATAAACCTGACCTTACAGGTGTTGAAGATATTCCTCATCAGGAAGAAATAAAAACACCTCCGTCTTCAGATAACGATTCTTCAAATTATACGAAGGTATCTACCAACCCGCTGGCCTCAGCCAGCCTTGTTCTTGGTATAGTTGCTTTATTCAGTTGCTGCGGAGCATGGGTTCCTTTTTTAGGTTATGGCTGTATTATAATATTTCCGCTCCTGAGTCTACTCGGATTAATACTCGGTATAGCAGGGAGAATGCAGATTTCCGGCAGCGAAGGACGTCAGAAAGGCAATGATATTGCTTTGATTGGTATAGTAATGAACGGATTATGGGTTCTTCTTTTTATAATATATATCATTCTTATGGTATTTGGCGTAGTTGCAGCAACTACATTGCCGATGATATTGGATAATATTAAATAGTGAGTAGTGAGTGGAAATTATCTACTCACTACTCACCACTTAATGTTTTAAGTAACAAGACCTGCCCTGTTCCTGTATGGAGGAACAGTCATATATCCTTCTTTATTGATTTCACTTACCGGCCCGTAAGTCTCCTTCACATCTTCTGCATGAAGTCTTCCTATGCCCTGGGCAGGGTCAAATAAAAGTACATTTTTTACCATAGTCAAAGAATTTTCGCTGCCATCCAGGAAGATTGTATATCCGTAGGTTCTGGAATTACCCATACCTGTGCCTCCTCCGCCGTGAATGGATACGACATCTGCTCCCATGGCTGAAACTCCCATGGCTCCGAGCATAACCCAGTCAGCTATGGCTCCTCCCGGCAGTCCTTCTGTGCATCTTTCCAGTGATGCCGCTCCTCCTACATCAAGATGATCTCTTCCTATTCCTATATAGCCGTACCGGGGTATGAGCTTATGCATTATTTCCGCAGCCCTTGCCCTGTCTCGATAATCGAGCCAGCATATGCGGGAAGCGGTTCCCTGCGGTTTAAGTGTTCTCGCTTTTTTCATCCATATCTGAAAACTTTTATGTCTTTCTTCATTGAATTCTTCTATAAGGGCATCTTCAAAGGCATGGAGAGCTTCCTGGCCGTTATAGGCAATAAACCTGAAGGGGCCGCTTCCTTCTGCAAAATATCCGCCCCTTATAAGATCCTCTACAAATCCCGGATATTTATAGGAGCCTTCAGGATTTTTTATATCCACACCCAGCTCTGACGCCCATCTTCTTGCGCCTGTTCCATAGTCGAATACATAGGCTCCCATATCCTGGAATTTAATCATTGCTCCAATATGTATTTTAAGGGTTTCAGAAGAGAGGTGAACATATTTTTTTCTGTCTTCATCACTTCCGCCGCTCAGAACATCAGCTTCTTCCACACTGATTGTATGGGGGAGATACTTCAGTCTGTCATGAGCACATGTCTGTTCCGTCACAATATCAGGTATCCAACCTCTTTTTATCAGTTCAGGATAAACTGTTCCTGCATTACCAACAAGACCTATGGACACAGGTTTTCTCTCTTCAGATGATTTATCTGCCATAGAAAGTGCTTCTTCAAGATCGCGGGCTATTACATCAAGCTGGGCAAAGCGAACCCTTTTCTGGAGTGCCTCCAGCCTTGGTTCTACAACGACTATGACAGACTCTGCCAGGGTTCCTGCAACACCCTGTGCTCCTGACATGGCTCCGCAACCTGCTGTAAGTATTTTAGGAAGTCTGTTACCTGTTTTATCTTTTACTTTTTTTATGGCTTCCAGAAAAGTTACGTAAGTCCCCTGCAGTATGCCCTGAGTGCCTATATAAATCCAGCTTCCTGCCGTATACTGACCGTACATCATGAGTCCGAGTTTTTCCAGATATTCTTCATGAGCCTGTGTATCATGGCTTCCTATGAGATTACTGTTTGCAATCTGAACTGCGTTTCTCATGCCGAAACGTAGAACTGCCGATACTGCACCTGATTGTACCTGAAGTGTTTCACCTTTTTTTAATTCGCTCAGATGATAGAGCAGATCCATTGCATCGAAGGCAGTCCTTGCAGCCCTTCCTTTTCCTCCGTACACAACCCTTGAAGAACGTCTTTCCGCCACGTCAGGGTCAAGGTTGTTCAGGAAATTCCTTGCAGCAAGTTCTGCTCCCACATAGCCATGTTTGTTTATATGAAAATCCGGCCCTTCCGGGGCTTTCATAGGTAATCTTTCCATATACCAGTCATCTGATTTGCCGAAAGGTATGGCACCTTCTGTTAAGGATTTATAAATATTAAGTTCCATATTAAACCTCCTGTAATTTAATGACAATCTTAAAACCTTACATCAAGTTACATCATAGTTCGTGAAAAGAAAAAAATCAATAAGAAAATATAATTCTGCCATGTGCTATTTTTTTTATTTCACAGGATTTTTGTTTTTCCCTCCCGTCACGCGTTACGCGTTACGATTCTCATATAAATCTGTAATATAAAATTTTTCTTTTTAAATTTTAAAAAAATCAGGAATAAAATTTTTAAATATGCGACTAATGGTAAAAGCAAGAAAATAAAGGAGGTTTAATATTATGGAAAACAATAAAAAGTGTCCCAACTGCGGTCAATCGGGAAATATTGACAGAAATCTTTTCTGTCATTCATGTAATACTCAATTGAGGTTAGATCCTGAAACAGAAGGTTATGCTACTGCCCTTTTAAAATGTCCGGAATGCGGACAGCTCAATAATCCTTCTACCACCTTTTGCAGTAAATGTGGCTGTTCAATT
>JBEHWO010000655.1:0-2952 GCA_040217695.1 Vulcanimicrobiota bacterium
ATCACGCCCGAACAGTGCCGATATATTCAAATCAGTATCCATAGAAGCGTGAAATGTTTTTCTTGCTTCTTCCAGTTTATTTCCCAGTAAATCTATTTCTTTTTTCATTTCTTCGTCAGACGTTGTAGTAAGCCATATTCTTTGAAGGCATTTTTCAAATGTTTCATCACCTTCAACATCTCCCAGTATGAGATCCAGTTCACCTATGACAAGTTCGAACATACGTATTTTTTCCGAAAGAAGATAAAGAATATAGCCTTCAAATGTATCCAGTAATGACAGATTGAATACAAGAACCTCTCTTTCCTGAGTCAGTCTGTGTATTCTTCCTATACGCTGTTCCAGTCTCATAGGATTCCATGGCAGGTCGTAATTAACCATAATATGGCAGAACTGCAAGTTTTTTCCTTCACTTCCTGACTGTGTGGAAATCAATACCTGTCCGTCTGCTTTAAAATAAAGCAGTTGTTCGTCTTTTTCTTTAATACTCATTTCGCCGTTAAAAATTGCCACTTTATAACCATGAGCTTCAAGCATTCCGCGCAGGTAATCCTGTGTTATGAGGAATTCTGTAAAGACTATTACTTTATCCGATGTTCTTTTAAGTATTTCAAGGAGTGCAAGGCCTTTTCTGCTTTCCCCCGTTCCTTCTCCCATATGGCAGAGTTTTTCCAGATCCTTATACTCTTCTGACATGGGATCCAGTTTGTCTTTCCAGTTTTTTATCATGTCCATTACAGCCTGCATACTGCTTCCCATGGCTTTCTGCATCTGAATAAGGAAAAGGGAAAGTCCTTTTGTTTCTTTGTTTTTTCTGTAATAATTTCTTATAAACCGTGTGAATTCCATACGAAATTTTCTTTCCGTAAGAGATTCTCTTAAATAATATATACCTGCCCTCCTGGGGGGAAGATAGACATCTACATTGCTTCGCCTGTTTCTTATCATAACTTCTTTTATCAGTTTTTTTAATTCTTCGGCATTTACAGGTATTCTTTTATCGGTAGAATCGATGAAATTTTTACGAAATTCCCTCAAATTTCTGAGCTGTCCCGGCTTTAACAGAGTAATAAGGTTGAAGAGTTCTTCCAGATCATTCTGAACAGGTGTGGCAGTAAGCATAAGGATATATCTTTTGCTTATTTTATTTACCATCTTCCATCCTTTACTGGTACGGTTTTTCAGCTTATGTGCTTCATCTATTATAAGGAGATCATAAGATATTTTTGTTATTATCTCCATGTGGTCATCTCTTCTTGCAGTATCTATGGATGCTATGAGTTTATTATGTTCTTCCCAGTCAGTTTTATTATTCTGTATATAAAATTCTTCCTGAAAATGAAGGTTCATTTCTTCCTGCCATTGAGTCGTAAGAGAAGCGGGAACCAGTATGAGTATCTTCCTGGCAAGCCCTCTGAGGAGAAGCTCTTTTATAATAAGTCCTGCTTCTATAGTCTTTCCAAGGCCCACTTCATCCGATAACAGTACTCTTCCTCTCATTATTCTTAAAGCATCAAGGGCGGCTTTTTTTTGATGATTATAGGGAACTACCTCTATGGAAGACAAAGAAATCAATCTGTTAAATCCTGATGTGAGAGACAGCCTTTCCGCTTTCATTCTCAAATCAAACCATTCCGGGTCACAGAGATCTGTTTCTTTAAATATATGTTTGTCCGGAGCAGTGAAAAAGATTTTTTCAGCAATTTTTTCTACTTTACAAGACGGTTCATTTAATGAATTATTTTGCTCTTTAAGTTCAAGTTTTTTTGTAAATGCCGGTACCTTTGTTACAGATGGTCTCATGGTTTCAACCCAGGTGAATTTTTCATTTCTGTCGGAAGGAATATTTTTCCAGAACATGTCGGTCATATCCTGAAGAATTTCTCCTGATGATTGATACCTTTTATTTATGTCATTTTGAACTGCCTGTAATATTATATGTTCTCCTTCCGATGAAACAGCAGGATTCAGTCCCCTGACAGGCACGTCCTGAAGGCTGAAGATTTTTTCTTTTGCAGGATCTCTTCCAGTAAGAAGATAATGAAGGGTAACTCCCAGAGCATATATGTCAGACCTTGGATCTTCCTTTCCTTTATACTGTTCGGGAGGTGAGTAACCGGGGGTTCCGAATTTAAGAGTATCACCCTGTTGAAACAGGGCTGTTATGCCGAAATCTACCAGTGTAATCTTTCCGTATCTGTCTATCATGATATTTGCCGGTTTCAGATCTTTGAAAATATATGGCAATGGTTTTCTTGTATGGAGATAATCCAGAACCTGACAGATTTCTATGCCCCATTGAAATACCTTTTCTTCTGGAAAAGGACGAAAGTTATTTTCTTCAATAAGAGTTTCCATGTCTTTCCCTTCTATATATTCCATTACAAGATAATATCTGTCATGTTCTTTAAAATAATCGGTAATTCTCGGTATATGTTCATGTTTTAATTGTACCAGGGTCTGAGCCTCCCGGGAAAACATTTCTGTCAGGTGTTCCCCAATCGGCATATGAGGGGAAGGGTTCATTTCTTTTATGGCACAGTGACCAAAAATTCTGGCAAGTTCAGGTGATATGTAAGAAGCTTTATATACTGCACCCCATCCGCCGCAGCCCAGAAGTTTTTCTATTCTATATCTCGTCTGCAGAACTGTGCCGGCTGGAAGGAGGTTTTTTTCTGAGTTCATCCCATTTGAACCTTTCCTGATGTTTAAAGTAGTTCTAAAAAGTTTTGTCCTCAAGTTTCTCTACATACTCGCAATAGGTAAATAGCTACTTAATCTTTTTCGGACATTACTTTTTGTACTTACTCTAATAATCGTAATGAGTGATACCTGTTGAAAACCTCAGACATTACAAAATAATTATACCTTAACATGAATTAATTGCAATAGTTCTGAGAGACCAACATCGACCGCCTGATTTTTTCAAAAGCGTGATGCGAATGGACAATA
>JBEHWO010000656.1:0-2950 GCA_040217695.1 Vulcanimicrobiota bacterium
GTATTTTTTGTGTAACTCCTGATTATTTATGCTTACCTGGGTAAATATGAAAATCAAAGGCCGGTGAAGTTGCAAACTTCATCATTTTTATATAAAAATTAACATTTTTTTAACATTTACCATATGTTAAATCAGAAATAAAGGTATATAATATAAATCAGATATATCTTTATAAAGAAAAGACAGGTGATAAGAATGGGAGATGTTATTAAAAATATCGGGCCTCTGAATATTCCGGAGATAAAAATTCGTGCCGGTAAAATAAAACCGGAAAAAGAGACGATTCCTGTATCCCCGAAAGACCTCTGTTCTATCGGTTTTCAGGAAGAAACATTTAAAAGACCTTCGGCAGATATACATACCCGCCGTGCAGAAGTGTTGAAGGAATCTGTAAAAACTGCTGTAAGTAATATTAAATCAAAAGCTTCGGATAATCCGAAATTTATTACCATGTTAGATGACAGTCAGTCGAAATTTGACCTTGGAGATATTACTTCTTTTTTGACCGGTGAGAAAGGTTTTCACGAAACTCCTTCCAATACCGATATAAATCAGACAGGCTATATGAATGATCTTATCGGGAAACTGGGCTCAGGCGCCAGAATGCAGAATGTTCAGGATGTTTCCAGACTGAATGGCCGTATCCCTTCGCTGGCAGAATTAAAAGAAGAATTCAATAAACTGGCTTCCGACCCGTCGGTACCTTTTGAATATATTGTTGACGGATGTTATGCCAGAGCACATCATATGTGTGAAACTATGATGAAAGACAATATCAATTGCGGCAAAATGTTTGTAATGATAGAGGACCTGTACGGAGGAGGCATGCTTGCTGCCAAAAATAAATTTATGAATGCCGAATGGTGGTACCATGTTGCTCCTGTTACCTTCGCAAAAGATCCGAAAACAGAAAAAGTAGAAGGCTATATTATGGACCCCGGCATGGCAGATCATCCTCTCAAAGCAGAAGAATGGATAGGTATGATGAGGGATAAGGATTTGAAAATTAAAGTAGATATTACAAGAGCACCTCAATTCGGACCTCTTGAATCTGACGGAGAAAATCAGACCTTTGAAGAAAGTCTTCCTGTTACAGCAGATACAATGAAGGAATATTCAAAAGCTCTCAAAGAGATTAAAGATGAGTATTATGCCCATCATCCGGAAGAAATACCTCCTGAAATATTTATAACCTGAAAGGATTCATATGACTATTACTTTTGAGGAAAAGGTAAGGGGAATCGGTAAAAGGCAGGACAATGACAATTATAATGTCATTTTCAGAACCAGAGCCGCTTTTTACTGGATAAAACCTGATAGAGATACAGAATTAAAAATACTTGCAGAGGCTGCTAAAAGCGGCTCTTCCGTAAAGATCACCTGTGACGGACTTACGAGAGAAATTTTCGAGGTAAGAGCCTGATTATCTGTAAGAAAATCGTGAAGTATGACACGTGGCCGGATGAAACCGTTTCAGGCCACTTATTTCACGGTTTTTTATTCTTCATGCCGGAGAGTTTTGACGTTAGTGCTGCCAGCGGTAAATACGACACCGGATAAGCTGTAATCCTGTCTCCTCGTGTAACGCGTCACGAGAGCAGTTATGTATTATTTGTGTTCACCCCGGTAACAGCTTTATAAAACAGGACTTACGCAAAAAATACAGAAGAAGCAGTCATTGCGAGCGAAGCGAGGCAATCCCATTATTACAACAGAAACTGTTGGGATTGCTTCGTCGCTCCACTCCTCGCAATGACAAAATGCGTAACTCCTGATAAAAATAAGTTTAATTTCCAGTCGTAAAAAAACGCTATCGTTCATAGACAAATAATATATATCTGTGATATAATAAAATAAGTTATAATCTTATTAAAGAGGGGGTATATCTTTGAGGGATGTTCCCTATCGTCGTCAGCAAAGAGGTCTTAAAAGCAGAATCAGAGAAAGTAGCAGTGTCAAAGAACCTGTAGCAGAGCATTATGAAGAACCTTTGAAAAATATACCTCAAATTGAAAGGGCCAGAGGCCAGGCATCGGGTAAAGGTTATGCTGCTCCTTCAAGAAAAGTAGACAGGTATGATTTTACAAAAGTTGAAAAACTTGCCCTTGATCAGGAGAGATTTCTTGAAAAAGTATTGAGCCATTTCGCGGAATTACTTACTGCTTTATTCGTATCGGCCCTTCGTTTAAGAGTTCAGGTCAAATGGGAGAATAATGATTATGTAAGTTACGATGTTTACACTCATTCTCTCGTAGATCCGTCTGCTTTGAATATTTTTACCATAGAAGGGTTCAATGCAAGAGGAGTAATTTTTCTTGAATTTCCGCTCTGTTTATCCATACTGGACAGACTCCTGGGCGGTAAAGGGCAGCCGATTTCCGAAGATAACAGACTTACGGAACTGGAAGAAGTTGTCTTCTGTAAACTGGTTCAGAAGGTTCTGGGACAATTTACGGAAGCCTTCAAGGAAATAAAAGAATTTACTGTTCAACATGAGAAAATGGAATGTAATCCTCAGGCAGTTCAACTTTATTCGCCGAATGAGCCAATGGCTATAGCCAATTTTCGGGTCAGAATAGGGGAGATGCCCGGAGATATGAAGATATGTTTACCACTTCAATTCCTTAAGCCTGTTATACCGAAAGTTAAGGCACCGGATCTTCTCACAAAAACTACTGCCGTAAAGGGTCAGAAATCCATTACTTCCAATCCTGCCATACTTGAATCTGCCAAGATAGGGATTGTGGTGGAACTGGGAAGATCGGAAATAATGTTTCAGGATCTTGTAAATATAGGTGTCGGTGATGTGGTAAGGCTGAATACGTCCATAGAAAATGCCCTGAGGGTTAAAATACAGGGAAAAACCAAATTTCTGGGACGTCCCGGGGTGAGGGAAAAGAAAGTGGCTTTGCAGATATGTAAAGTTGTGCAGGAGGGAGATGAGGAATTT
>JBEHWO010000657.1:0-2942 GCA_040217695.1 Vulcanimicrobiota bacterium
GGCTGAAAACAAAACAGGGACGTAATGTTCTTAATGCCTTTGGTTTTCTTGATAAAACAGAAAATATAGATATGAGTAATTCTATCTATGCAAAGTATTTCATTGATCTCCTTGAGAAAAAGGGAAAAGGACAGGTAATAAACAGAAAGGAGATTATAGATGAAAAAGACAGTCGTATTGAAACAGATTTCCATTTCAGACTGGAACCTGAATGGATAGCTGTAATTCTCACTGCGATGGCTCATGGAGGTTATATAATACTTTCTACAGAGAAAGGGAAAGTAGATGCTCTGGAACTTACGGGAAATAAGAAACAAAATATAGAGGAACTGAAGAATTTCAAATATTTTCAGAAGCCCAAAGAGCTACCTGTAGCAGAACTTAAGTCTTTCTTTAAATTACTTAATCTTCCCGAAGGGGCTATTACTATTGATATTAAAGATAGCATAAAAAAGATGGTGGAAAAGACCAATGAAGTCCTTAAAGAGACTACAGTAGCTATGAATAAGCTGAATAATGGTTATCACTGCTGGGGTGTGGACTTACTTGATGATGTGACAGCAAAGAAGTATATGGAAAAACTGAAAGATTTCAAGGAATTTCTGGAAAAGGTTCTCAATTATGACACTCAGCCTAAATTGAAGAATTTTCCATTCACTGAAAAAGACATAAATGACAGGAAAAAAACTATAGAAATACTTGCAACTCTGAGAGACCTGGAACTTATTATGAATACAACTCTGGCTCTTTCGTCATATCTTCAGATAGCCTGCGAAAAACTTCAAGAAAAGAGTAAATTGAAAAATCTTTTTGATGAAGAGAAGAGGAAATTTATTCAGGATATTTCCTCCGGTTCAAAAGTGGATATTCAGACAAAATGGCTTCCTGTAATGAAGAAACTCAAAGAAGATTATATAGAAGAATATATGAAACTTCATAAACTCTACAGACTGGATTTAAACGGAGATAAGAGGAAAAATAAAATACTGAAAGGTTCTCTCTTTAAAGAACTCTGCGAAGTTTCTAAAATAGATATGCTTGACAGGAAGATTTTTAAAGAGATTCAGGACAGATTAATAGATAATCTTAAATCATGTTTCAATCTTACAGCGGCAAATATGGAAAAAGATGTTATATGTCCTCACTGTAAATTTAATCCAACCGGTCCGGAGGTAAGAAAAGCCTGTTCACTTGAGCTTGATGAGTGTGAAAATAAGCTGGAAGAACTATCTGATAGCTGGAGAGATAATCTTTACAATAATCTTACAGATCCCGTTGTGAAAAACAGTATTGATCTCTTTTCCGGAGAGGATAGAAAGATGATAGAGGATTTCATAAATACGAAGAAATTACCTCAGAAGGTGGATTCCAATTTTGTAATGGTTGTAAATAAAGTATTAAAGGGACTTGAAAAGGTAATCATTTCCTTTGATGAATTTAAAACCACCATTTCATGCCCTGTTCCTTGTACTCTGGATGACTTAAATAAAGAATTTGAAAGATTTGTTCAGGATAAGGTCAGGGGAAAGGAAAAAGACAGGGTGAGGATTGTTATAAATTGATTGACTTTAAAAAATAACAAGGCTGGTGATTAGATGGAACAGTTAAATATGATGATGGAAGAAGAGAAAAAAATTTCCTCCCTTTCTGAAGAAGAAAAGGAAAGATACAGAAAAATCTTAAAAGAAAAACTCCCTGAATTGAAAAAAATAGAAGGCTTTCCACTTGGCAAAGATGAAGATATTCTATCCCTTTCAGATCCTCCTTATTACACGGCATGTCCCAATCCATTTATCAATGAATTTATAAAAAAATGGGAATGGGAAAAACACTGTTTCCACCATGAAGCAGGTATGAAAAACACAGAAGGCATTCTTATTACGGAAGAATCCTTTGATATAAAAAAATGCCCTTTCTGTATTGAAATTGACAGCACCTATCACAGAGAACCATATGCCGCTGATGTGAGTGAAGGAAAAAACCATCCCATTTATAATGCCCATTCCTATCATACAAAAGTGCCTCATAAGGCAATAATGAGATATATCCTTCACTATACAGAACCGGGAGATATAGTGTTTGACGGTTTCTGCGGAACAGGTATGACAGGAGTAGCTGCCCAGTTATGCGGTGATAAAGAAGCAGTAAAGGAACTTGGCTATAGAGTGGAAGAAGACGGTACAATCCTGGCCCCTGAGGAAGAAGAGGGAAGTCAGGTCTGGGAAAAAGTATCTAAAATCGGTACAAGAAAGGCGATTCTTAATGATCTGAGTCCTGCCGCCACATTTATTGCCTATAATTACAATACCCCTGTGGATGTTAGGGAATTTGAAAAAGAGGCAAAGAGGATATTAAGAGAAGTGGAAGATGAATGTGGTTGGATGTATGAAACACAGCATGTTATAAATGGAGAAGTGCAGAAAGACAGTAATGGAAAAATTGTAATTGGGAAAATTAATTATACTGTATGGAGTGATGTGTTTATATGTCCTGAATGCGGAGGGGAGATTATTTTCTGGGATGTGGCAGTAGATAAGGTAGAGAGGAAAGTGAAAGATGAGTTTAATTGTTCTCACTGTGGGGTGGCTCTTACAAAGAAGAAGGTAGATAGAGCATGGGAAGTCAGATATGACAAATATATCAATGAAACTGTAAAACAGGCAAAACAGGTACCGGTAATGATTAATTATTCTGTCGGGAAGAAAAGGTTTGAGAAGGAACCTGATGAGCCTGATATTGGGCTTTTGAAGAAGATTGAGACGATGGAAATTCCTTATTGGTTTCCTAAAGATAGGATGCCGGAAGGTGATGAGTCTAGGAGAAATGATAGAGTAGGAATAACTCATGTTCATCATTTTTATACTAAGAGAAGTTTGTTTGTACTGAGCGTAATATTTAAAAAATGTAAATTGAAGCAAAAACTAGTTTTTCAGTCAATTGTA
>JBEHWO010000658.1:0-2938 GCA_040217695.1 Vulcanimicrobiota bacterium
AACAGCAGAGAGAAGAAGAACAGGAGAGAGAAGAAGAACAGGAGATAGAATAAGAACAGGAGAGAGAAGAAGAACAGGAGAGAGAAGAACAGGAGAGAAAAGAACAGGAGAGAAAAGAACAGGAGAGAAAAGAACAGGAGAGAGAAGAACAGGAGAGAGAAGAACAACAGGAAGAGAAATTAGATACCGGGGAAGAAGTCAGAGAGAAAGAAGAAGAGAAAGAAGAACGTTACTGGGGAAAAGAGGAATATACGAAAAAAGAAGGACTGTACTGGGGAAAAGAGGCAGTTGCCCATGCCGATAAAGGAACCCCTTCTTTATTTAAAGGGAACATACTTTTTGAAGATCAGAAAAAGGAGCAGGAAGAAGAAGTAAGGTTGCTGGAAGAAGAACTGCAGAAAAAAGTCCAGGAAGAACTCAGAAAGCTCCAGGAAGAAACAAAAGAAGAAGTAAAAGAAGAAGTAATAACATATCAGGAGGAGAAAGTAAAAAGTATACTGATAGAAGATATTATTCCAAGTCCTCAAAGAAAAAAGCAAATAAAAGCCGATGAAATAGTACGTAAGCCAAAAGAACAGATAGTGAAACCTTTAAAATCATTTAATTCATTACTTAAACCTTTTGGTGCTAATATGCCTGCATCCATAGTCCATCCGAAAGACGAAGTGGAGATGATCTATATACCATCAGGCCTTTTTGTAATGGGAAGTGATGATCCGGAAGATGATAATCCTAAAACACATGTATATTTATACGCTTATTATATAGATAAATACCCTGTTACCAATTTCCGTTATAATATTTTTTTACAGGAAACAAATTATACCGAACCGGAAAGCTGGAATTATTCTCTTCAGACAGCAGATCATCCCATTATAGGTATAGACTGGGAAGATGCTAAAGCTTATGCGGACTGGTGCGGAAAAAGGTTGCCAACAGAAGCGGAGTGGGAGAAAGCAGGGAGAGGAACAGATGAGAGAATTTATCCGTGGGGGCAGGAATGGGATAAATATAAATGTAATAACTGGAATATGGATGACCCTGATATAGTTGAAAAAATGCTTGACCTGGAAAATGACAGAGGCACTACTCCTATTGGTTCTTTTACAGGAGGTGCAAGCCCTTACGGTGTTATGGACATGTCCGGAAATATTGCAGAATGGTGCTCAGATGTATATAAATCACCACTGGTAAGCGGTAAACTTAAAAAGGGAGAAAAAGAAAAAGAGAAAGATTTAAGGGTATGTAAAGGCGGATCCTGGAGAGATGTTCTTCTAGAGTGTTTTCATATATCTCATAGAAGAAAAGCCCTTTATTATGAAACCTTTGATGATGTAGGTTTCCGGTGCTGTCAGACTCCCAGACATTTATAGATTTTGTAGATATAAATTCTTGAAAAACAGAAAAACATTATGACACCTCACGATGTCATAATGTTTTTCATATATGCTGACTGTCGCTGATACGTTTATTATACATACGACAGATACAGGCTGCTATTTGGGTGCCTCCTGCTCAGAAGAAGGTTTTTCCTTGTCTGTGTACTGAGGGCATTTTTCCTTGTCTGTACACTGACATTTTTCCTTACAGGTACACTGACATTTTTCTGTGCACTGAGGGCATTTTTCTTTGTCTGTACACTGACATTTTTCTTTGTCTGTGCACTGAGTGCTATTGTCTTTATTCGTGCACTGGCCACAATTAGCAAGTAATAATTGATTTATGGCGAGCATAGAGATAATTACTACTGTGATTAATAGAAAAACTTTTCCGTATTTCATTAAATTCACCTCCTGATTATTTATTTTTTTGAATGCTTTTTATTTATTTTTTTGAATGCTTTATAAAAATTTTCAACGTTTAAAAATATAACATATCTTTAATATTATGTCAATTTATAATCAGTGAAAATTGAGTAGTGATTGTGTTTAAAATGACATGGTCTCATCTTCACTGTTCACTAAAATATATTGTTTCTCCTCAGCTTATATGCTATAATACCTAGAAACATTTTCCTTAAAGGGAAGGAAGATATTAAATGAAATTTGCCAGAGTTATAGGGAATGTAGTCTGCACTCAAAAAGATGAAGGACTGGTGGGTTGGAAACTTTTAATAATACAGCCTGTTGACCTTGAGTTCAATCCTAAAGGTGAGACACTGGTTGCAGCCGATGCTGTTGGCGCGGGAGAGGGAGAGCTTATACTGTTTGTATCGGGTTCTTCCGCACGTCAGACAGATGCTACGAAAAACAGACCATGTGATTGTGTTATATCAGCCATAGTAGATTCTGTAGAAAGAGAAGGGCAGATAATCTTCAGAAAATTTGAAACAGAAGGCTATACATAATTTGTAAGTTATGAAGAGGCCCTTTTACGGGAATTACATATGTTTATGAATAAAGTAAAACAGGCGGGGCGAATTATAATAGGACTTACGCAACAAGTAAAGAGAATCCTGTCATTGCGAGCGAAGCGAAGCAATCCCATTATTACAACAGAAACCGTTGGGATTGCTTCGTCGCTTCGCTCCTCGCAATGACAAAATGCGTAAGTCCTGTTATAAAACGGTTATTATCCTCGCGTTACGCGTCACAATGGAGAAGGTTTTAGATAAATATGTTACCTGCTAAAGTTATAGGCCGGGTAGTGGCAACAAAAAAAGTAGAATCTCTTACAGGCATTAAACTTATCCTGCTTCAACCGACTGACTGGGAAGGGAACCCTGATGGAGATTATATTATAGCGGCAGATTCCGTATCTGCTGGATATGATGAGTTTGTATTTTATGTGGAAGCAAGGGATGCTGCAGTGGCTTTCCCTGTAGCTCCTCCTGTAGATGCTACTATAGCAGGTATTATAGATGGCGTTCATAAGCTGGTAGAATAAAAAATGTTCATAGCATAAGTCGTAGGAGTTCTGTGGTCTACCTGTTAATCCC
>JBEHWO010000659.1:0-2936 GCA_040217695.1 Vulcanimicrobiota bacterium
AGAGCCTATCCGAAAAGTCCTGCCGCCTTAAAGGAAATCCAAGCACAGGCAAAATGTAACATACCTATATAATTTTCGACCTTCTTTTCCCATCTTATAAGTAATCTTCTGAAACGATTTATCCAGGAATGAGTTCTTTCCACTACCCACCGTCTTGCTCTATAATTTGGAATCTCTCTTTTCTCTTCTGCTTCTACTCCTCTTGCCTTTATACGAACATTATACCCCCAAAGAACAAGTAAATATCGAATATCATCATAATCATACCCTTTGTCCAGGCATATATGCTGAAGATGCTCTTCATCTACTTCCGGTCTATCAACTATAAACTCAAGTAATGTAGGTTCAACCATTCTCTTATCGTGACGATTTGCACCTTCTACACTCAATGCCATTGGTATACCATTGCCATCTGTCAGTAAACTACGCTTTGTTCCTTTTTTCCCTCTGTCTGTCGGATTTGGGCCGGTTTTTTTCCCCACCAAGAGGGGACTTTGTCATTGCTCCATCCATTGCCTGCCATAACCAGTCTAATCCTTTTCTCTCATCATATTCCAATACTCCATCCTGCCATAAATCTTCAAATACTCCTGCTTTTACCCATTCCTGAAATCTATCATGAACTGTGCTTGCTGCTCCTAAACTTTCTGGAAGAGCCTTCCACTGACATCCTGTTCGCAATATGTAAAATATTGCTGTCATAGCTTTATAATCATCCATACGAGGACGACCTGATATTTTTTTTACTTTGGGTGGCGGAATTAATACTTTTATTTTCTCCCACAACTTTTCCGGTATCTCATATTCTTTACTTATTCCTAATTGCTTTTCTTTCATCTTTACTTTACCTCTTTTTTAAGGTAATATTCTACTATAAATTTGACTTTTCGGATAGGCTCTAAGAGTAAAAAGGAATGGACTGTAATTGTTTAACTTATGATACATAAGCATTGGATGTCTGCATATTTATTTTTGTTATGATCTCGTCTATTTTTTTATTTAATTCCTTCAACCTGAAGGGCTTGTATAAAATGTCTATATAATCTTTTTCACGAAGATTCTCGATTAAATCAAGTCTGGTTGCTGTTATTATAAGGACTTCCGGTCTTGAAGATTTTGGCATTTTATCTATTACTTTACATATTTCATATCCGTCTATATCAGGCATACATATATCCAGTAATATAATATCAGGTTTGAAAATATTTAATTTCAAACAGCATTCAACGCCGTCTCCTGCACTTTCCAGCTGAAAATTATAATTACTCTCCAGGCATGATATGATCATTTTCCTTATGTCTTCTTCATCGTCTACAATTAAGATCTTTATATTTCTTTTTAAAACACACGGGTTGAGAAGGATATTTTCTTTGTACAGTTTATAGATTATTTTTAAAATTTTAAAATAACTTCTGTTCAGTTTCGTGGCGATCTCTCTTATAGGTAATTGATTCTTTATATATGCTATTACTGCTATTTCAAGAGGGGAAAACCTGTGTTCTCCTTCAGGTGGCAAGGCTTTATTGAACATAAAGGTGTGATTTATTTTCAGGAAAGGCAGTTCTTTTCTCATTGATTGAAGTTCATTGTCTATTTTCAGGCATTCCCGGAGGATTGAAGAGGTTGATTTATCTATCTCTATTTTATCTATTACTTCATCGGAGTAAAATACCATTCCTTCAGACAGTGTAAACAGGCTGTTTAATGCGTTTTCTCCTGACAGATTTCCCAGGTTTGCCCCTGCTATATCACCTCTGTTAAGATATATCTCTCCTTCTTCACAGTCATTTTTGATTATTAATTTTCCGGAGTTACTCTGTGAAATATGGCTATAAAGTATATTATAAAGATTTTTTTTGCTCAGGTCATAAGTTTCTTCTCTGGGAATGATTTTACAATCAATTATTGTTTTCTCTGTGAGAATATTTTGTTTGTTTTCCGGCAATTGTTTTAATTCGTAAAGTAATTCTTTTATATTTCCGTATCTTTCTTCTACATTTTTTTTAAGGCATTTCACAATTATTTTTTCAAGGTCCCCGGATATATCTTCTCTTTTTTCTTTCACAGTAATTTCCGTAAATACAGGAGGAAGAGATCCTGTCAGGAGATGATACGCTGTCGCACCAAGAGAATATATATCCCCTGCCGGTGAGGCTTTACCGTCACATTGTTCCGGTGATACATAACCCAGTGTGCCAAGGCTATCCCTCTTTTTTAACGGAAGAGTTCCGCTTGAAATTACAGCTATACCGAAATCTATGAGGATTATACTTTTGTCTTTTTCTCGTAACATTATATTTGATGGTTTTACATCCCTGTATATTATCGGAGGGTCATGTGTGTGAAGATAGTCCAGAACATTACATAACTGAAATAGCCATCTGGTCACTATTTCTTCCGGGAACCCGCCGCTTCTCCTGTTAAGCAAAGACAGAAGATCATCACCTTTTATATAATCCATAACAAGAAAATATTTATCTTCCGATACAAAATAATCATAAACTTTTGGTAGATTTGTATGATGCAATTCTGCCAGTATTCTGGCTTCTCTTTTAAAGTTTTCTACTGCTCTGTTAATATCTTCCCTGCATGTATTGCTGAAATCTATTAATAATTCTTTGACTGCACAGGTTCTTTCCAGATGCAGATCTTCTGCCATGTATATTACTCCCATGCCGCCTCTTTTTATCAGGTTTAATATTTTATAACGATTTAAGAGAATTTGATTTTCGTTTCTTATCACAATATACCACCGTAACTTTTATAGACAGAAATTATTTGTAATTTTATTGATAATGTAATTTTTGTCCAGCATAATAATATACGTATTTTATTATAACATAATTCACTGTGTAATTATGTTACTTTTATAACTTATTAAAATTTAATTGTTCTATAACAGTTTCATAACATGGCCGTTACAGATTTATTACCGA
>JBEHWO010000660.1:0-2934 GCA_040217695.1 Vulcanimicrobiota bacterium
TCACCTTTCTCCATAAGACTGCAGCCTGTGGCATAATGGCTATAAACTTCAGGATTTTCATAGGATAAGTCTTTCATAATAAGCTCCTCATTCTATTAATAATCGTGACGCGTAACGCGTGACGCGTGACGCGAGGCTGAATGTTCACTAGTGGTGAGTAATGTATGTTATATTATACAGGTTTTTTGTTATTATTGCAAATAAATTGCGTGTAAAAATAACAGGTAATTTGATATTATATACAATGGAAAAAGAAATTTGTCACAGAATATTCAGGGTGAAAAGTGAAAAGTGAAAAATGAAAAGAATAGAACATTACTCACTATTCACTATTCACTTTTCACTGACTATATATTTTTCCAAATTATTTTCTACAGGTATCCGAAAAAGAAGGAGTATTTACTCAATATAAAGAATATTTTTATAATTGAGTAATTCTCGCGTCACGCGTCACGCGTCACGCGCCACGATCAGGAGAATATAATGGTGACAAATAACGACTCAGATAATCATTCCCGGATAGAAACCTGTTATTGCGGGAATGATTTTTCCAGGCAGTTAACCGTACATTATCAGAACTTTCTTGAAACATGCAGGAAAATTAAAAATAAAGAACAAATGCCTTCCACTATCTTAACTGTTAAACCAAGGCCCGATCATCTGGCTGCAGTAAAAACATTATCCCCCATAAGCCTGGAATTAATACCGGATAAAACATTTGAACAGAGTTTAAATCCTGATAGCTCTTTCTATCATTATTTAATGGGAAATTCTCTGTTTCAACAGGAAAAATTTCAGGAAAGTGCCTGTGCCTTTCAATATGCATCAATAATGGATCCTTCATTACATAATTACAGATATAATCTGGGCTGTGCATGCATGAAAATCTTTGAATTCAGAAAAGCTCAAAGAGAATTTAATAAAGCTATACAACTCAAAGAGAATATAGCCGATTACTATCATAATATGGGAATAGCATTCTATTGCCTTGACGAACTCTGTGAATCAATAAAAGCCCTTGAATATGCTATAAAACTTGACAGCAGTAACGAAAGATTTCGTAATAATCTGGAAAAAGTAAAAGCAATGAGAGTATTTATGTTCTGGAAAAAACTTGCAAAAGACTGGAGTAACTGGTAATAATTATTATGTCCAAAATTGAAGATAAAAAAATGAACCTCTCCTATAAATTTAAAGAGGGAGATACATTGAATTATGAATTAAATAAAACTATAACAGAAAAAATTATTTCTGACAAAAATATATCATTACACTCACAAAAAACTTTTACCTTTAATATAGAACAGAAAATAGCACATATTGATGACACAGGTCTTGCAACTATAATCATAAAAAACAATGAGAGTATAAAGAAAATCACTAGAAACAACAAAGGTAATATGGAAACACAGGGCATATCATATATCTTCAGCTTACCGGAAGAAGAGGTGAAAATTAACAGTAAATGGACAAAGAAACAGGTGCTCTGCCTGCCGTGGTTATCTGTTCCCCTGGAATATAACATTACATATTTACTCTCTGAATACAGATATATTAAGGAGTATAACTGTGCCAGAATCGAAGTATTACCCGAAGAAATCCATTGTCCTTTAATATTAGAAGATAATTTTGCCTGTAATCAAATAACCTCCTTCGACGGAGAATTTTATTTTGCTCCCGAAGAAGGGTTGCTTGTAAAATCTGTTCAGAGAACAAATATAATAGCCAGAATAGAAACAATTCTCCTTGACAGTAATTTAGAAATAGTAATGGAACTGAAAAAATAATCTTTAAATATTCAATCTTCTCTCAGGAGATTTATTAACATTTTACATGTCTGATCGTCTTTTTCAAGGGTTAAAACCTTTTGAAAAGCCTCCATGGAATCAGACCATTGTCCCAGTCTATAGTAAACTATACCAAGATTGAAATAAGAATCTACATGTTCCGGATCATAGGAAACAGATTTCTTAAAAGCATTCGGAGCCTGATCTAAAAATTTTGGATTATCACACAGAGAAACGCCAAGAGAAAAATGTATGTCTGCTTCTTTCGGGTTATATTCAATTGTATCTTCTTTCTTTTTAGGCCCCATAAAAATTTCCTTGATCTTATCCAGAAGAGAGCTTGAATTCTTAAATGTTGGCTTACCTTTAATAGGCGCAGAAGATAATTTTGTAGTTTTCTTTGCTCTGTTCTTTCTGGACCGTCTGATCTGAAAATGAGGAGAATTATCATATTCTTTTCTTTTTTCTTCGTCGCTGATTATATTATAAGCTTCAACAAGCTCACCCATTTTCTGATCTACCAGGGACTTTGAACCGGAATTCCCATCATGATAAATTTTGGATTTTTTTCGGTAAGCAGTTTTTATCTCTGCATCTGTTGCAACAGGAGGGATATCCATTATTCTATAAGGATCACGCTTTATTGCCATCTTTTAATCTGCCTTTCTTTATTATTTTTTTATATTTATAATCTCACTGATAATCATTTTATTTTTCTTTCCCCTCCCGAAATTTCCCATCTAATTAATTAATAGAATGGCCGTCAGGGTAACAGACGACTGATGAAGTTAATTTTCCGTTAATTCATCAATAAATTTCCGGGATTCTTCGTCATAAGGATCTAATTCAGCAGCTCTGGTAAACTCTTCCAGAGCAAGCTCAAATCTATCCTGCTGATAATATACAGTAGCCAGATTATGGTGATATTGAGAGTTTTCAGGTTCTAACTCAATAGCCTTTAAAAAAGCTCCTACGGACTTATCATAATCACCTTTACTGCCATAAGCAATACCAAGGTTATTATGACATGCTCCGTATCCGGGATAGGAAGCTGTTGATTTTTCATATTGCTCTATTGCCTTATCTATCTCTCTCCTGTTAAAGAAGATATTTCCGTAATTATAAAGAGCCATAGCATATCGTGAAT
>JBEHWO010000661.1:0-2933 GCA_040217695.1 Vulcanimicrobiota bacterium
GCTCTATCAATAAATATGTCGTTATCTCCCGGAACAGCAACAATTAATATGCTAGGTTTAGTAATATAGTCTCTTTTATAATCATATTTCTTATTATTTTTGATATCTTCAAATTGTGTAAATGTTCTTCCAACTATAAATTGTTTGGCAATAAGTATATCTTTTCTTGGGTTGCAGGCATAATCCCAGGGATGACAGTATAACGAGGGAGATATATCAAAAATAAGTTTTTCTTTTGTTTTTTCAGATTTTTCAATATGATTTTTAGCCGCATCAGGGAAAAATTCGTAAAGTTCCTCCAATTCTTTAATATGGTTATAATCTTCTTTACAACCTTTAAGATTCATGTATATATTTAAATTTTTTTCATATGTACTTTTCTTATTAAATTTTAGGTAATGGTAATATTGCGATTCAAGAAATATATTCAAACTTATTGGTATTCTTACCAAAGGTGGAATCCAGAGAGAAATATTATCAGTCGATATTGTACCACTACCAAATTTTGTACTGTCAAACTTACATACTATATTATTATTTTCTAAGGTTAATATTATTTTTTTGGTTCGCATAAAATTTTTGCTTCTTTTAAATTTAATTCAAAAATTAAATTATCTATTTCTAAAGGATATATTTTTTTATTTATATCAGCAAATAATACAAATCCTTTATCATCCGTATCTTTTGGTGTTCCATCAAGTACATAACAAATATCTGACATTACTTCTTCAGGATTTGCATTATCTAATATTCTAATACAAATATTATATGTATTCTCTTTTTTACCGTCAAATATAAGTATAAGTATATCTACTTTTTTATTATTGATTTCTTCTGGAAAAAGGAAATGTTCTATACATTTTGGTTCCCATTTATTATCCTGAAAGTCGGCACCAGCCAGTTTAATTTTAATAGTCATTAAACCAATTGCTTCTTCAATTAAACTGTTTATTTCTTGCTTTACCTTAGCGAATAAGCTATCTTCTTCTTTTTTAGAACCAGACATTACCTTAAATGGTTCTGGTATAGGATAATTTATTGAGCGTGCCGCTTCTTGCCATAATTCATAGGCTACGCTTAGTGCTTTTCTGGCTTCCTCTTCAGAATCTCCAAAAGCTGAACATCCGGAAAGTTCTTCAGTATAAGCTATATATCTATTATCTTCGTTAATGATTTGTATGTGATAATCAGAAAGATCATATGAATTATTCAATTTAATAACCTCCTATATGATTGAAATTTTGATTCACCTATTTTCATAGCCTTTTTTTCTCTAAATTCTCTAAAATATTAATATATTGCTTGATTTTTTTAAAATTATCTTCAGGGTATTTATTTTTTAAATCATTTAGAAGACTATTACCCCTACTACCATTATTTATCGAATTTTCTAAATGTACGGTATTAAGCCCATTCTTTTGTAATATTTCCAACTCTACTAAAAGAACTAAACGTGGTGCGTGCTTTAATATTATTTCACTTTCCTTCTGAGACAAATCCGACCTTGATAAACGATCACAAAGAGATTTTTTAGTAAAAGATTGATTTGATAATTTTTGTAATTTTTTACTAAATTCACTACCACCTAATTTCCCTAATGTTACCGGTATATAACGAAAACCTAAAAATTCTTCTACTTGATAATAAAAGGCCATATAATTTTTATCTTTCTGAATACTGAGTATTGCCTTAAATTTTGTATTTGTACAACTCTTATATCTGGTACTACCTTGAGAAATAGAAAAACCGTATGACTTTATTAATGTTTCAAAATCATTAAACCTTACATTCCTGGAATTATTTATAGTTTTTAATAATAAATCTACTCTACTCATTTATATCAATATTAATTACAAATTACTTTGTAACTTCTCGCTTTTCGCATAAAATTTCTGTTTTCTGTAAACTGAATTTATAGACTAAATTTTCTATTTCTAAAGTATATACTTCTACATCTCTATTTATAACATCTTTATCTCTAAAGAATATAAATCCATTATCATCTGTTTCCGTTACATTTCCGTCAAATACGCAACTAATACCACTTATTCCTGTTTTATTTTCCTTATTTACAATGAGAATTCCGATATCATATTTATTTTGATAAAAATGTATATGTATACCTACAATAACTTCGTTACTGTCTATTTGCTCTAAGAATAGAAAAAACTTTTCAATCTTTATGTCATGTGGTTTTTGATAAGCTTCGCCATGGATATATTTTTCTTGAAGTAACCTATCCAATAGCCCGATTTCAATAGACTCCGGCGAAAATGAGGTTTCTTCTGGGATAGCTGAAATAGGATCTTCTTGCTCTTCTATCTGTTTTTCATCAGATAAACTAGCTTCAACAGACTCCAGCGAAGGTAATTCCCCCTTATTTTCTCGTTCAAAAATTAATAGCCATTTACGTACGTTTTCCATGCAAATCTCACAATTGGAAAAATGTTCTTCCAATTTATCAATAACAAAAATAAGAGGCGAATCTAACTCATATAGAGGTTTATTATGAGCTAAATAAGACGCATAATCAATTAAATACTTATGTACTACATCATCTTTATCATATATTTTACACTTATCCATAAAAAATCACTCCTTAATTCTTATAATTATACATTTTAACTTGCAAATATTCTTTAGCATTATTGTAATACGTAGTTGCCTGAGATGCATGTATAGATAAAATACTAGCAACATTTTTATTTGTTTCTCCAAACTCTTCTCTTGCTCTCCAAACATATTCTTCCCTTAGACTTAACTCCTTCAAACATTTATTATAATACTCGTAAAAAGAAGACATATCCTTTTCGTCCATATATTGTTTATTATGCAATGTCTCCTCACATACCTTACCAAATAAACATTCTTCTTTATCATCATGATCTTTAGAAACAATAGGATCAGTGTAAGACATCCTTTTAGAGACTTTC
>JBEHWO010000662.1:0-2882 GCA_040217695.1 Vulcanimicrobiota bacterium
CGTCACGCGTAACGCGTTACGCGTGACGGGAGCATGTATGTATTATTTATGCTTGCCTCAGCAGATTTATTACGGTAACTTATATATTTTTTGCTCTTTGATAAACAGTGTTTTTCTATGGAATTTATCTGCAAACGGCACCTGCCTTTCTATTATATTGAGTTTTTTTATTTATCAAAGATTTTGTTCCTCTGGTAATGCAGAAGATTTGCCAAAGATTCTAATTTGTTTGTTTTTCCATCATTTACACTTATAATACATACTTCCAATGAATTTTAAAATATATTCACCTTCTGAAAAAGTGTACCATGTATTAATATTTTTATCAGGTTAATGCAAAATGGTACAGAAATATCTATATTTTATTAAAACTCAACATGTTGAGACGGAGAAAAAGTGTACCATGGTAATTTTGTGGGAAAAATTGCAGCACAGTTTTCAGGTAAAGATTTTTGAGAACTATTTTACAGGTGTGTGTATTTCGTAACTCAGTGCTTTGTTACAATCGTGACGAGTGACGCGTCATGATTGTAAATATGATATGGTTATTTTCGAACAATCCCTAACTATAATCTTCTTTTAAAATGTTATATTCCTTGATTTTTCTATAAATAGTATTCCGGCTTAATCCCAGAATTTCAGCGGCATTTGCTTTTTTCCAGTTACTTTTTTTCAGCGCTTCCCTGAGAAGTGTTTCATTGAGTTTTCTCCTGTTATTTGCTGAAGATTTAGAAAAAATTTTTAAATCCTTCGGGAGACTGTCAATAGTAATCAGAGGCTGATTGGAAAGGATAAAAGCATGTTCAATTACATGTTCAAGTTCTCTTATATTACCGGGCCATGTATACTGAAGAAAAAGTTTATGAGTATCTTTTGATATACCTTTGATATTCATATTAAATTTCTTATTAAATTTCTTAATAAAATGCTCTACCAGGATCGGAATATCATCCCATCTTTCTCTGAGAGGAGGTAAATTTATTTCCACTACTTTCAATCTATAAAAGAGGTCTTCTCGAAATGTGCCTGCTTTAATTTTATTTTCTATATTTTGATTTGTAGCGGCTACGATACGGACATCAACTTTTACCGGCCTCGGGTCTCCCACCCGTTCAAATTCCATTTCCTGAAGTACTCTCAGAAGGCGTACCTGTAATCCCTGTGATGTATCACCGATTTCATCTAAAAATACAGTACCTCCGTCAGCTATTTCAAAGCGGCCCGCTTTGTCTCTTATAGCTCCTGTGAAAGCTCCCTTAACATGTCCGAATAGCTCACTTTCCAGCAAGTTCTCGGGTAAAGCGGAACAATTTACCCTGACAAGAGGTTTGTTCCTCCTGGGGCCGTTATAATGTAGGGCTTCTGCTATCAATTCCTTGCCTGTTCCGCTTTCTCCGGTAATAAGAACGGTAGTAGGAATATCTGCAAGTTTTTCTACGAGATTGTAAATTTCCTGCATTCTGTCATTCTTGCCTATCATATTATGAAATTTATGTCTTTCCCGCAGCTCAGTTTCCAGTTCATACAGTTTTGTTTCATCTCTTATTACCATTACTGCTCCGCAGAAATCATCACAGCCATCTATTAAAGGTGTTACATTTAAAGTTACAAATTGCCTGGAACGATATTTATGATGGCATTCGATACGATATAATTCGAAAGATTGTTGTTCTTTAATGGTTTTATTTATTGTTTCATAGCATTCGCCGCAGCAGTATCTTGTTTCATCATTAAAATACTTACCTGTGCAATCATCTGATAATCCGCATATCTGCCTTGCAGAATCATTCAGTCCTGTAATCTTTAAATCTTTATTTACAGTAATAATCCCGTCTTTTACACTTCTGAAGATTGCCTGAAGATTTTTACTGTATCTTTCTTTTTCATTTACTATTTCTCTGAATTCCAGAGCTTTTCTGGTAATATGAAGAAGTGTTTCTTTTTCAACCGGTTTTGTTACATAGTCGAAAGCGCCGAGACGGACTGATTCGGAAGCTGTATTAACAGTCGGATACCCTGTAATAATTATTACAGGACAGGATATATTTTTATTTCTCAATGTTCTTAAAAAATCCAGGCCTGTTTTTTTACCCAGGAGAATATCTGCGAATATTACATCGATATTTATCTGAGAAACTTTCTCTAAAGCCTCTTCATAATTGTAGGCAACTTCTACATTATATCCTGCATCTACAAGAAAACATTCAAAGGTATAACACAGAGACTGTTCATCGTCAACTATTAATATTGATGGCTTCATCAATCATTCCTCCTAAAGGCAAATAAATTATTACCTTCGTAAATTCTCCTTCGACACTATCAATTAATATCTTACCTCCATGATCATTTATAATACCGTAGCTTATACTTAAACCAAGGCCCGGACCTTCTCCTAAGGGTTTTGTCGTGAAAAACGGATTAAATACTTTATTTATTATATCGGCAGATATGCCGGGGCCATTATCAAAAAAAGTGAGCTGACCGTAAGATTTATTATTTATAACTTTCTCTTCTGCCTGGAATTTAATTATTTTCCTCCCGTCTTTATTATATTTTTTGTTCAATACATACTGTGCATTGGTTAAGATATTCAGGAAAACCTGTTGGAGCAGTGTCGGCCTGGCAGGTATTGGAGGGAAGTTGTCCGGAATATCTATGATCAGGTTAATATCGTTTTTTATTAAATTTGTATGAATAAGAGATATAGTGGCAGAAAACAGGGTGTTGATAAATACCGGTACCTTTTCCTCTCCTGCAGGTCTTGAAAAAGCCAATAAATTTTTTACTATACCTGCAATACGGCGGCTCTGTTCCATGATGATCTGGGAAAAATTGTATTCCTTGCTATCCTTCTTAATTCTGTCAGTAAGTAACTGGGCACA
>JBEHWO010000663.1:0-2876 GCA_040217695.1 Vulcanimicrobiota bacterium
CTTCTCTATTCTTGTATTTTCATTAATTATTTCCTTACTGTTACTTTTTGTTTCTTTATATGCTTTAACCCTTCCGCCTATGAAATTATAGTCTTCCCAGTAATTATTCCATTTAAGTAGAATCCTATTGTCTCTTTTAAATATTACAGGTACCCATTCCTGTTTCTCTGTATCCATATAAATGTAACCTCCCGAAAAGCTTGCATAACAAAAGAATTTTATTTACATTCTATAAATCTTTTAAAATATCCTACAGAATTGCTGAATTTATATATTACCAATATTCATATATATGTTCTAATACTTCAAAATTATTTTATAGAAGATGTCATAAATATATGGAAATACACCATAACTCAATCTTATATAAGAACTGCCACATTCTAAATCCATACGTTAATGTTTAAAAATAGCTTTATTTTAATGAATAAATTTAAGTCGCGAAAGTTGTGTGACACGTCTGTATTAAGATTAAGTCATGCCATATTTCCATAAACATTACGAAACCTTCTTAAAAATATAAATAAACCCCGGCCATAAAGACCGGGGAAATTTATTATAATATCTTATGTACAGGGTTATAATAATACTTAAAGAAACCATTATATGGCAGAGCTCTGCGGTAAGCACCATTCATACCTGTACCGGCAGGAGAACAATCATATATATAGTGGACACCATTTTGATACCCTGCATATAATCCGCCATGCCAGTTTGCACCCCATTGATGCCCTTTATGAGTAGCCAGCACATCCCCTGTTTTCAATTGTTTCCAGTCAGTTATCTCCACCCAGTTTGAAGATGGTGCATCACTAATCGGGAGAACAGACATATTAAGGGATTTTAACACCGGATCCCAGACTCTGCGGTCAAATCCATAACAATCATTCCATCCGTCAAATCTATATCCGCCTGTAGAATTTATCGCTTTTGCTACTGTATCAGCGTTATTCATAATAGTTTGTTGTAATGCAGTATTACCGGACGATGCCTCAGAAAGTTGTAATTTATACGAATTTATCTCATCTGAAATACCCTGAGCAATAATATAAATTTTTCCTGTCTGTGTCGCAGTAAAAGTTACACTATCTTCCTGAGAACCAGATTTCTTTGAACAATAACTATAACAGTTCGGCCCGACACCTATATTTGTATGAACATATAAATCTAAATTCGTACTATTTCTGGAGTTAAGCCTCACTGTATATTTTCTCCCGCAGACTACATCACCTACATATTTTTGATAATAAGATTTACCTGTATCTCCCCAGACTTCCGTGCCATTATTCGGTATGTACACAGGGTTTCTGTCAAATACAGTTATTACCCAGTATATTCCGGAAGGTCCGAAAAAATCTCCACCCGGAAGGTCTGCAACCATTCGTAAATATTCCTTATGACAGGTTCCGCCTTTAATAATACTTGATGGGTTGGCCCTGAAAATAAACTCAAATGTCCCTATTTCTCCAGGATTAACCACAGACTCGACCATCCTTATCCTGTTAGAACTGATCCATCCTTTTCCTCCCGGAACATAAAAACCTATATTTCTGTCTCTGTTATTCCATCCGCCAACATTTACCTGGTTACGATACCATTTTTTAGTTCCCGTATTTTTAAAACGTAATTTCATATAGATAGTTTCTCCCATAGCTATAGCAGGATAATAATTGGGGACCTGTTCTAAAAGCTGGGCATTATAGCTTGAAACAGCACTACTTTCAATAACATCCGTTGAATTTTCCTGGGTAACTACTACAGGTTCAATCCCATTCTGGTCAATCTCCGGATTCGAAGTCGTTGTAACGATAGTTGTCGGAACAGGCGTAACAGTCTCAATTCCATTCTGATTAACCTCTGGATTCGGAGTTGCTGTAACGATAGCTGTCGGAGAAGATGTAACAGGCTCAATCCCTACATTACTACTGCCACCACATCCTGCAACAATAACAACAATAACAGTAAGACTAACTAAAACAATACTTTTTAACAAATTCATTTTTCTTTTCTCCTTTCGATTATCATATTTGCTTGTTATTCACATCATACATTGACCTGAAACCGATTTAGGTATAAAAAAAGGCGGATAAATCCGCCTCTAATTATAAACCTTACTTAATTGTCTTATCCCGACTTAACCTTTTTGCTTTTTCCATTTCTCACCACCTTTCGTAAATATTTTTTTATTCACCTCCTTATAAATTCAAACATAAAAGAATAAATAAAATCACTTTTTAAACACATTCAAAATAATATTTCAACTCAAGTCTAAATAGACTCCTTTTCTTTAAAATAAAAATATCTGCCTCTGTCTATGATAGAACATATACAGAGGCAGAGTAATCAAGGTTAATGCTTATAATTTTTCAAATAGAAAATCTTTTTCTTCAATGGTAATCCTTATTCTGGCAGGTTGCTATTGATTTATGAGTCCTCCTTTCTAAAGCCTGCTGTTTTTATTCAGCAGGCTTTAGAAATAACTATACAGACACTTCTCCGAAAAAATTCAACGTAACACGTTAACATATTCATTACATAAAGACACGGATGGAGCTGGTTTCATATAAGCTCTGTTAATACATGGTTCGTCTCCTCTGGCATAAAGAGCTTTTCTGCTGCATACGGGACAATTTGCATTCTTCTCCGGTGGAATTATATTAACAACAGTAGTATTAAGTGCATCATAAATTATTAAATTCTTCGGTTCTCTTAAACCGGTAAGATATTTTACTATTTCGGTAACGGTAAGGGATACAACAGTCGAATTCAGAGAAATAACGGAAGGTTCATTACTGGAAGTACCGTATCCTCTATCTCTATGTCTCCTCTTTTCAGTTTCATTCATAAGGCCTATCCGTGCCTGATATTTATCTATA
>JBEHWO010000664.1:0-2875 GCA_040217695.1 Vulcanimicrobiota bacterium
GAACGCCATTGAAACAAACAAAAAAATCTTTTCCCTTCAGCCTTCTGACAGAGAGTCCTCCATGAATATAGCCCTGGCTTATTACAGGCAGAAGGGCTATAAATCTTCAATCACCTGGTCTGAAAAAGCTCTCGCATTAAACCTTACGGAAGGAGAAAAAAAATCTGTTAATTCTATGCTTTTTGACTCTCTGTTAAACCAGGGCCGTATCATGGCAGCAGGTAAAAAATACAGAGAAGGGGAAAAATATTTCCTCAAGGCACTGAATATAAAGAAAAATAATCTTTCTGCCAGGAAAGAACTTGCCGGATGTTATCTCCATATTGGTATAAATTATTTAGATATAAAAAATCGCAGGGAAGGAAAAAATTATTTTAATAAAGTTATAGGACTCAACACGGGAGGAGAAGCAGAAAAGCAGGCCAGGCATTATATTGCATCTATGACTCCCGGGAAGAACAAGACAATTGTTCAGACTGCTTCTAAAGAAGAAAACAATAAAGAAATAGCTTACAATTATGAAAAAACCCGGGAAGATAATTATATTAAAACCGTAGATTATAAAGAAAATATACCGTCTGCGGTAAAAGAGACAAAAGTAGTGGCACCTGCAGAAGCGAAAGCGAGTTATGATGATATTAAGCTTGAGGATGGCGGAGAAGACAGCAAGTTGTAGGGGCGTGACGGGTAATGCGTAATGCGTAGTTTCACCACTCACTCTTCACTTTTCACTTTTCACTTCTAAAGAAACGGAGATGAAACAATGAAAAAACTTATCATACTGATAGCAATTGCACTGATGTTACTGCTTCCTGTTCTATCGGAAGAAACGAACTGGAATACTAAAGGGCTGGAACTTTATAAAAAAGGGCAGTATAAAGAAGCGGTGGAATGTTTTAATAAGGTTCTGAATGATGATCCGAAGGCTTTCAAGGTCTGGAATAATAAAGGAAATGCTTTATATAAACTCGGGAACTATGAAAAAGCATTGCTCTGTTATGATAAGGCACTGGAAGTCAGCCAGGACTACAGTAACGCATGGTACGGGAAAGGTTGTACTTTGATACAGGTAAAAAAATATGAAGAAGCACTTGCATGTTTCAACAGGGTTTTAGCGCTGAATCCTGATGATGGCGATGCAAAAAAGAAAAAAGAAAACATAATATCTCTCATGGAAATCAGAGATACAAAAACCATAGAAGAATGGTTTAACAGAGGAAATTATCTATATATTCAGGAGAAATATGAAGAAGCGATTGAATATTATGATAAGATCACAGAAGCAGATAAAAACCATATCGATGCATGGTATAACAGAGGATGTGCCTTAAAATTCCTTAATCGATATGATGAGGCACTGACATGTTTTGACAGGGTGTCGGAATTAAACCCTGATTATAACAACGTAAAAAACAAAAAAGCAGAAACATTAACATTCCTGAAAAAAGAAGGTTATATTGTCCCTGAAATGGTTTTACTTCCCGCCGGCACAGTTGAATTGAATATTGACACAGACAGTCAGAATGACAATAAATCTGTTTCCGTAGTCAGTTTTTACATATGTAAATATGAGGTGACAAATAAAGAGTTCTGCAAATATAATCAGGCCAGAGAAAATCCTGATGATAATCTGCCGGCTGTGAATATAACATGGTCGGAAGCTGCAGATTACTGTAACTGGCTGAGCCAGAAAGAAGGCTTAACACCATGTTATGATAAAAAAGATCCGTCCGGTGATTATACACTTATAAATATAAAAAACAACGGCTACCGCCTTCCTACAGAAGCGGAATGGGAATATGCCTGCAGAGCGGGAACAGATACGGATTATTACTGGGGAAACAGCATGGAAGACAGTTACTGCTGGTATTACGATAATTCCCATCTTATGCCCCACACGGTGGGAGAAAAAAAACCAAACAGATCTGAACTTTATGATATGAGCGGCAATGTATGGGAATGGTGCACATGCTGTTTCCCGTCTGAAGCCACCTGTATAATAAAAGGAGGAGGGTTCCTGGAAAATGCCGGCAAATGCAGATCCGGCTACAGGGGCAATCTTCCCGTAAGTAAGAGCATTGATATAGGGTTCAGAATGGTGAGGAGTAAGTAGTGAAAAGTGAAAAGTGAAAAGTGAAAAGTGAAAAGTGAGTCGTGAATCGTGAATCGTGAATCGTGAGTCGTGAGAATTCCCATCACGCATCACGCATCACGATTACAACTCCCCATCACTCCGGCGCCTTATTCGTATGTTTTATTGCTTCTTCCCTGCTCTTTTTTGCCTGGCTGTCATCGGGGGTTATAGAGAGTATTTTATCATAACATGCTACAGCTTCTTCATATTTGCCGGTCTTTTCTAAAACTTTTCCTTTGTTGAGCAATGCATCCGTATTTGACGGATCAATTGCCAGAACTTTATCGTATGACGAAAGGGCATCTTCGTGTTTTCCAAGGTTGTCCAGAATAATTCCCCTGTTAAACCAGACATCTCCGTTCTTGGGATTAATATCTAAAATTTTATTGTAACACAGAAGGGCATCTTCGTTTTTTCCCAGGTTTACCAGGGTAGTTCCCTTTTTAAAGAGCGTCTTTATACTGGAAGGCTCTATTTCCAGAACCTTATCATAACACAGAAGAGCTTCTTCATGTTTTCTCAGGTTTCCCAGGGAAAGACCTTTATTGAAAAGTACTTCTTTATTTTTCGGATCTTTTTCCAGAACCATGTCATAACACTTGATTGCTTCTTCATATTTACCTTCTTTATTCAAAGAAATGCCTTTAGTAAATAAATCTTCCGCCGGCGAAGGCGACGGAGAGGGTTTATCGGGAGTTTGAGTAGCTTTTGCCACTTCCTTCTGTTTTTTCATTTCCTTCA
>JBEHWO010000665.1:0-2844 GCA_040217695.1 Vulcanimicrobiota bacterium
TTCGAAAGAAAATACAAAAAATATATATCCCCGGTGGTCTCCTGACGGAAAAAAAATAACCTATACATCAGAACAGGGTGGAAATACCGATATATATATAATGGATGTAAAAACAAAAGAAACAAAAAATCTTACAAATCATCCTTCTCAGGACAGGGAAAGCACATGGTCTTATGACGGGAAAAAAATAGCTTTTTCATCAAACAGAGACGGAGATTATGAAATATTCATTATGAATAATGACGGTACCGGACTTTATCAACTTACATATAATTCAAAAGAAGAAATTAACATCGATCCGGATTTTGCCTATCTTGTACCGGAACAGAGAAATGATTTATGGGATGATACGCATCCTGTATGGTCACCCCAAAAAAATCAAATACTTTACTCTTCAAGCTGTCTTGGACTTCCTGATAATTATTACGAACAATTTAGTGAAGGTCATACACAGATAACAACACCTCATGGAAAATTAAAAATCCCTGTTCCTACCAAAAAAGGAACTGATATGGATCTGATGATTATTAATACAGACAGAACCGGCTTCAAGGATCTCACCAGAACACCTGATATAGAGACAGAACCTGCCTGGTCACCTGACGGGAAAAAGATAGCTTTCTCGTCAAACAGAAGAGGAAACTGGCAGATATTTGTAATGAATGCGGACGGAACCGGACTTTATCAATTAACAATGAGAGATACGGCGAATGACAGATATCCTGCATGGTCTCCCGACGGAAAATGGATAGCTTTTCAGTCTACGAGAGAAATAGTAAAACAGCCCGATGCACAGATATATATAGTAAGGGCAGAAGGCATGAAAAATCCAAATGAATGGATATGTCAGTTAACAAAGGATAAAGGTTCGAAACTATATCCATGCTGGTCAGGATTCTTTCAGTGATCAGTTACCAGTGACCGGTGTAAACTACCTGTCACGCGTTACGCGTTACGAATTTATTATAGAGGAGAAAATCTATGGAAGGTAAGAAGATAATAGAAACTTTTATTACGGAAGTTATAAATAATATAGAGAAAAGATCTGACTGGCCCGATATTGACATAAAAACATATAATAGAATCATAAACAGGTTAAATAATGAAAAAGAGAGAATTACAGAGGTATTAACTGAAGCTGTAATGAAACGAATTTATAACAAGAGATATTATCTGAATTATTATTCCTATCTCAATAATATATACAGTCAGATGCCTTATTCTTACAGAGAAAATATAGAAAAATCACTGGTAAAGGTATCAAGAGAACTGAATTTTTTATATGACAGTGATGTAACCAGATTTATAAAAAATCTTACTGCCATACTTATGGAATTTATAATTTTTGATTATTATGAAAGAAGAAAAAAGGAAAGAAATTTTGATATATTTAATAAGAGACCCAGATTGAAAGCTATTTTCGGACAGCAGCCATGTACGGAAGACACTACTTTTCGCAGAATAGAATTGATTATAAGAGATTTTTTTACTCCCGATACAAAAGTTTTATTCGTAGGAGACGGGGATTTCTGCTGTCTTGCTTTAAAATCACTTGTTGATTTTGAAATACATATGCTGGATATAGACAGGGAAATTATTACTTTTATAGAAAGTAAAAACATGGGTATAATTACACATAATGTAAATCTGGCAAAAGGTCTTCCGAAAGAACTGGAAAATTATTTCGATGCAGTCATGCTTGATCCGTTATGGGATATAAATGGAGCGGAAATGTTTATAAATCCGGCAAGTTCGTCTATGAAAAAAAATAAAAAAAGCAGACTTTATACATGTATATGTCCTCTTGTAACAGGAGATGACCACTGGAAATTACAGAAAATGCTCATAGACAGAGGGCTCGTATTTCATGAAATAATAAAACATTTTAACTGGTATAAATTACATGCCAATAAAAATTACGCAGAACTCCTGGATATATTTCATAAAATAAATAAAGATTATATACAGAGTGATTTTATGAATTCATCCCTTTCCGTACCTTTTGCTACATCTGATATGTATGTTCTTGGCTTTGGATAAATAGTGAGTGGTGAGTCGTGAATAATGATCAGTGAAGGGTGAAGAGTGAATAGTAGTGGTGTCTATGTTCGCCCGGTACCAATAAAAAACACATATCACACATCACGCATTACGAAACCACCCGTTACGCGTTACGCGTTACGCGTCACGACTATAATAACTGATCACTGGAGGGTTAAAAATGATATATAACTGTCCTAAATGTGGCGCAGAAAATAAGAAAGATGCAAAATTCTGTAGTGAATGCGGAATATCTCTTGGAAGTGAAGATGTACCAACAGAGCTTAAAGCCCTGACTCCCGGTATTATACTGGCCAACAGATACGAAATTATACAGAAAATAAAAAGCGGAGGTATGGGCTCTGTTTATAAAACAAAACATGTAAGTCTCGGAAAAATATATGCGGTAAAAGAATTGATAAATCTATCAATGAATCCGCAGGAACAGCAGGAAGCAATTACAAGATTTAAAATGGAAGCAAAGATACTGTCAGAATTAACTCATTCTAATATGCCTTCTGTAAGTGATTATTTTTCAATAGGCGGACGATATTATCTTGTAATGGACTTTATAGAAGGAAAAGATCTGAGTAATATACTTTCGGAAGATGGGAAACCCGGTCTTCCTGAAGCAGATGTGGTGGAATGGAGTAATCAGATATGTGATGTATTGAATTACCTCCATACAAGAAATCCTCCTATAATATACAGAGATATAAAACCTTCTAATATAATGATAAGAGAGCATGACAAAAAAGCTATATTGATAGACTTCGGTATAGTCAGGACAGTACAGACGGAAGA
>JBEHWO010000666.1:0-2823 GCA_040217695.1 Vulcanimicrobiota bacterium
TTCCGGCTTTCTTCCTGCTTCTGCTTCGCCTGATTCTTTGGAGTTGTTTGCTTTGCCTGCTCCACCTGGGCCTCCAGGTCCACCGGGTCCTCCGCCTGGTCCTCCTGGACCTCCGGGGCCACCACCAGGTCCACCTGGACCACCTGGGCCTTGACCGGGCCCACCCTGTCCGCCCTGTGCTCCCTGTTGACCTTTCTGAGCTTCTTTATACATAGTTTCTAACTGTTCTTTACTGTGTGTCTTTGCCATCTTTACTGCTACCTGGTAATCATTTGCTTTTGTGTTCTGTATCCCGTTAATCATTTTTTATTTCTCCTTTATATTTCAATTTTTTTATTTCAGTTGTTGTTATTTTTTTCACTATCTAAAGTATATAGTATGGTTGTAACAACGGTTTTTCAAATTGTAAGAAATTGTAACAAACAAAAAAATTATTATTACCTTGGGCGGGTGGGGGTAGGGTCACTATTCTTAAACTTTCTTTCCTGCAAATCAGTATCTACCTGCCGGCTCTTGCCATATCTGCCGGCCTTGTTGCTCACTCGGATATCTTCTGCAGCAAAAGTATAGCTGCTCCCTGCTCCGCCTGATACTCTGCACTGCTTATACTCTTTTGCCTGCTTGCTATGTGCAAATTCGGCATGCAGCAGATCTTATTTTTGCATATCTCGGCTCTGTAGATTTGTGACAATATAAACAATTACAAAATGCTTTTAATTTTTATATTACAACTCAAATTATATTTTATATTTTTTATTTTCAAATAAAATTTTATCTACAGTTTTATTTACACCAGAAAAAATGAAAATTCCTATAGGCTTAATTATTAACTATATTGAATTATTACAATATTCTCCATTTTTAGAGTAACACCAATGAGGTTTATCTATTATTATTGGTTCACTTAACATTAGATTCGTTTCTAAAATTGCTGAAACACTATATTCAGTAATTTTAGATTTTATAGATATATTTGGTTTATCTATAATTATTTTTTCATTAAAAAAATTTCTAGACTTTATTCTCATAATTGCTTTATCTATAAAAGGTTTCCCAATAATAGAAGCACACCAATAACATCCAAAAGATATATAAGATTCTCCTTTAGATTTGCTATATCGTGGTTCAATACTACCTATTCTAAGTTTTTTACCTTCTTCTGATTTTACATAATTCATTACTGTAGTGATCACTTCATTTTTAAATTCTTCTTGTAAAGAATCTTCCTGTCTTGGAATTTCTTGTTTTTTTGCCATTACTACACCACACTTAGAAATATAAGAAATTTTATTATTTTTTTCTAAAAAATATATGTGGGATATTTTTTTACATTTCCAACAAATCATTTCAAAAAAAATAATACGGATTTCCTGTTGAGATTTAGATACTAATTTTTGAGAGAATTTAATTTGACCAGATAATAATAATTTTACAAACTCTATAAGATTTATATATTTATCATTAAGTAATACGTTAATATTATTATTTTTATCTATTGAGATATAAAAAATAGGAAGTTCTTTTTTAGGATATATCTTTTCACGAAATTTTTCTTTAAAAAACCAACAACCTCTTATTCCATTTTTTCTATAGGTTTCTTGAATTTCCAAAACTTTATTTAATGGTTTATGGCTCACTTCAAAAGCAATTTTAATTTTGTCTTTTATAGCTAAAACATCAGCAGACCATTCTGGATACGAAACTTCAGTTTTGACCTTATAATTACAACTGCTACAAGCAATAACAATATCATTTTTCATTTTTAAAATTTCATCATTTTCATAGAATTGACATGAAGATTTTTTTCTATGTACGAAGTGTTTTGTGCCCAATTTACTTATACGAAGATAAGCTAAGGCTTCACAACATGGTAATATAAGTAAATTTTTATTTGAACTTATAATTTCTTTTATCTCTTCCCATTCAATATCATTAATTAAAGTAGCAATTTTATCTTGCCCATCAAATTTGGCTCTTAAAGGCATATATTTATTCCTTTTTATATCTTTATTATGTTTTTAAGTTACTCTATTCGTTTTTATGTTTTTATATTCCTTTAAAAATATGCTTATAAGCAATTTCTTAATATAATATATTTTTATCTTTCTATAAGATCTTACTGGAACGGTGCTAGTTGGTTATACCTGCTTGATTTTCCGGGTCTGTCTGCAAATTGCCGGTTAAATCGGCAAATAAAATTACACCGGCCGCGGCAATCAAAAATATACCACCCTGATAAAGCAAAAGTCGGACATTTTGCCTTATTTTTTTCTTCTGTATAATGACAAACTAATTCTAGATTAGTTTTTCATTATCGGGAAAGTGTTGCTATGACTTGCTTTTTTTATTATGCAATTTTAAAAATTGTATCACTTGTCAAAGAATCAAAAGTGACATAAACTTTTTTACAATTATATGAAAATTTATAAAGCCAGGAGCATAATAGAATAAGAATTTCCTCCGGTCTCATTTGCTCTGTATTGATTGTTGCTAAACCTATTTTTGGGTATAATATAATTACTATGAGAAAAAATACCATAACAATAATAGAGTTAATAATAGTTCTCTGTGTGATAGTCGTGGCTGTCAGGGTGCAGAATTATAATAACATATTTCCTATTCCTGAAGATAATACTCATAAAAAACAAATATCAGTAATTTATAAATATTACGTTGAATGGGCATTACAATCTGATGAAAAAAAAGCAAAGTATAAAGTAATATCTTGGTTAAACGGAAGATTACCTTCTTTATCTATTCCTATTCCTGAAGGTATAATAAAAGCTTATATAAATAAATTTGGGTTCATTGATGTTACTTTTA
>JBEHWO010000667.1:0-2820 GCA_040217695.1 Vulcanimicrobiota bacterium
CTGTCATATATCAGAATCATAAGAGCTTTACAAAAAGACGGCTGGATAATAGTCCGCCAGAAAGGCAGTCACATACGCCTGCAAAAACGGGTTGATGATAATACATTAAAAATAACTGTTCCCGCTCATAATCCGGTTAAAATCTCTACATTATCACATATTCAAAAACAGGCCGGAATGAATATTGAGAGATTTTCAGGCTTATTATAATTTTTTTCCTGCCTTAAGTTTAATTACAATTACACGATAAACCTGGCCTTACTGCCATTTCTTGTAGGAGTTACCTCCAACCGGCTGATTATTCTTTCATCTTTCGCATTTACTATTTGACCAAAATCTTCCAATACAAAGTGCTCAGCCTCATATTGTACAATAACTTAAGGTACTGCTTTATCTCTCTAAGAGCGTGTCTGAAAAATAGATATTATTCATATTTATAACATTAGCTGGCATCCTGCCAGATCAAGTCGGCTGGAAGACGGCTCTACAATATACTTCATCGTGTTCCGGGATTTTTCAGACACGCTCTAATTATAAATCTCTTCTTTACATTCCCATACTTCTTTTAAGGCATCAGAAATTTTACTCATAAATCTCTATCTTACCCCAACCATTACCTGGTCCAATCCCTCTTTTACAACAAAAAGCCTGTCACTTTTATAAATCTCCGGCAATGAAACCTCCAGTTCAAAAGGAAATATATAATATTGCCTTCCTGTCTCTTCGTAGACCATCATCTCAGCCCCGCCGGCTCTTATAACAGCTTCCATAAACCATAAAGTAAGATCAACATTTGCCGTCTTCCTTTTTGGCATGACCATTTCAAATATAATTTCACGAAGAGAACTTACATTTTTAATAAAACCAAAGTTCTCCATAGTTTTTGTGCCCATCTGGACCATTCTTCTTACAGTCTCTCTGTCTCCCCATTCCTTTATCATTCTGTTTCTTATATCTGTAATCTTCACTTTTCCCTGCAGATTAAGCAGTCGGCCTGTAATTTCGGCAATATCTTTCATAAACGGATAGGTCAGCAGTATAAGCCCCCAGTAAATCCATATGCTATCAGGGCTATCTATCTGTGTTAAAAGTTCTCCTGCTTTTTTCATAAATACTTCATCATGACCTGAAAACCAGAGTCTCATCATTACAGTAACTGTTTTAGATATAGCCTCTTTTCCTTCCAGGAAAGAAGAAAGATATTCCAGTAATTCCTTTCTTATCTCTGTTTCTGCTTTATCTTTCAGCACTTCTACTGCCAGAAAGTCCAGCCATTCCGGTTCAAGTTTTCTATCAAAACCTATCCATTTATTATCCATCTTTTTTCCTCCTGATTTCTATAAAAGGCACTATAACTTCTTCAAGAGAAATACCTCCATGGCATATATTTTTCTCATCCTCTTTTGTAAAGGCTTCTTTACCTGTTGCAAGGAGAGGAAAATAGTTGTCCGGTAGCCCCGCATCTATCCATTTTATGCCCCTTTCATTTTTCAGAGCTATATCTCTTCTTTCCACATTCTCAAATATATGAGCCCTCTTCCCTTTGCTTTCAGAGAGATTACGATCTTTAAGCATTCCTGTTCCAATTGTGCTAATATTACCATGATCGGAAGTAATATAAACAGTAAAATCTGCAAGTAAAAGCTCCTTTATAAAACGACTGAAAATCCCTTCATTTATCCAGTATTTAATAGTTGAATAAACCACACCCCTGTTGCCCTTGGAATCATGATTCGCATCATCAATGTCATTAATAATAACAGCCATTACAGAAGAGTTCATAGCATCTCCATAGACACTGATTTCTGTAAACTTCTGATTTTTCAGGAAGAAAGGCTTTTTCTTCCCCTCTTTCTCCCAGAAGTTTTTCCAGAAAGTTTCCTCTTTTGCTGTAGTATTAATGAAATTTTGCTTTCCGTAACAGGACGATATCTCTCTACTGGTTGTTTCCTCTGTAGTATTATCGGTAAAAGAAAATTCTTTCGGCAAACGACCTGATAAAATAGATTGTCTTGATACAGATGTAATAGTTGGAACCATAGCAAAAATTCTATTTTCTATCATCTGGAATGCTTCATTATCTACAAGACATTCTTTTACTAAAAGCCACTCATCTAAAGACATACCGTCAATTATTATGAGAGCAGCTTTACTTTCTTCCTTCAATTTGTAAGATATATATGGCAATATTTTATGAACCATCCTGGGATGAGGATAATATGACAGACTTATTATAGGGCTATATCTATCAATCATCCATTTACCAAATTTTTCTTCTATCTGAAGATGAAGCTGTTCAAATGGTTCTTCTATATTAAGATGGAACTGTTCAATTTCTTCTCTATCAGAAGGTTTTTTTATTTCATGGTATGTCTTCAAACATTTTGCCCATTTGACAGCAAAATTCAACCAGTCATTACAGGGACTTTTTTCAGAAGGAATTTCTTCTTTAATAATTTCAAAGAGTTTTTTAAATCTTTCCATATCTTCTTCTCTATTATCTCCTATAAGACCTGGTCTGGCCCAGACAGGTATTTTTGCCGGTTTATAAATAAGCACAGGTCTGAGGAGACCTTCGAGAAAATAATTATCCATATAAACTTTGATATCCTTATTATCAAATGGGACTATAGATTTTTTACTCTCATCAACATAAGAGAGAAGGAATATTTCCCATTCCTTCTGAAGATATGCAAGAAAAGATTCTCTTTTTAATAGAATTTCTAAAGGTATATCCTGGAATTTAGATGAAAATACTTCCATAAGATATTCATCTATAGAGGAAGGATAAAATTCATCACAGTAATGTCTGTCTATAAA
>JBEHWO010000668.1:0-2816 GCA_040217695.1 Vulcanimicrobiota bacterium
CATAGAGAAAACTCTTATAGCAGGAATAATTTATAAAATGGGTGGAATTTTTTTATAAATCTAACTAAATTTTGAGAGAGGTAGATTACTGTGACAGATATATATAATGAAGGAGGGGGATTATGAAGATACACTATAGCAGTTCTATAAAAAAAGAAGAAAAAAATGAATTACTGTATTTAAATACCGTCCTTAATGACAGATATATCATCAGGGGACTTATTATTACAACAGAGCGGGGAGCCGTTTATATAGGAGAAGAAAAAGATACAAAAAAAATTTATGCCATAAAAGAACTGAGACCTTCCCTCGCTATTTCCGATGAAGATAGGAAATATGCAGTCGATAAATTTATACAGGAAGCCAGATTACTCCGGGAATTGAAATTTACCAGTGTTCCCGAATTCAGGGAATATTTTGTCTCCGATGGTAACCACTATATTATAATGGAATTTATAGAAGGACTGGATATGGAAGATATGGTAACCGCAACAGGTAATCCCGGCCTCCCGCAGGAAACAGTCATAAACTGGGGTATAGAGCTATGTAATATTATGGATTATCTGCACAATTATAGTCCTACTTTAATATATAGAGATATGAAGCCGGGAAATATAATGATAAGAAATTCTGATCAGACTGTTGTTCTTATTGATTTTGGTATTGCTATCCCTGTATATGAAAAACTTAAATGTATCAGTGGAACGAAGATAGGTACTATGGGATACATGGCTCCGGAGCAGTTTTATGGAAAGGTTTCTCCGGCAAGTGATATATTTTCTCTGGGGGCAACATTGTATTTTACACTTACAGGGAGAGTTCAGCAGCTTTTTAATTATATGCCTTTAAAGAATTTCATAACTCCTGTTGATGATGAACTGGAAAGGTTAATAGCTACTGCACTGAAGGATAAGCCAGAAGAGAGAATTTCTTCTGCCGCCGAATTTAAACAGATTCTTTTAGATATAAAATACAGGCTGGAAGAGAAAAATTTAAAAGAAAAAGAAGAATTTATACGGCTTATGAATAATATAGAAGATAATAACAGCATGCTACTCAGAATTGATAGATTTATTCCTGATAAAACTATGGATGAAATTACTCCACCCGGTAAAAAGAAAAAGTCATGGATATACAGATTCTGGGAAAGTATAAGATGTTTTTTGGGCATATAGTCCTGAACCGGTAACATTCCACTTTTATTACCGTAGTTTTATAGAACCTGTAATGATGGTGTTCTGACATTATATTATATATAAATCAGGGCTTATGTACCTTATAATAATGTTTATTATATCATGCATAAACCCTGTTCTTGTTTATGATACTCAGGATTGCTCCCCAGAAAGTTATATAATTATTTCCGCACTTCCACTTACGTGAGAAGCAATTGCACCTGCGCCCAGGATTGCTCCTGCTGTTGACTGGCCACTGAAATTCTTCAGTGATGTAATTATTTATGCAATAAAGTATAATCACCCATTCCCTTTTGCGTTTTCTCTTTGCATAACTAAATATTTTCCTCTATTCTTTTTTCTTTGGTTCATAGACTATAAAACTATCATTTTTTACATCCAGTGCCCACTGAGCATCAGGTGTAAAAGGTGCAGCCTCTTTCGCTACATCGGAAAGGGGACGTTCATTTTTGATAAATACTTTGTTTAATACCATATCATACACATCAAAACTCATTGAAACATCTGCTACCTGAAGGTTTTCCAGCTCATTTTTTGTAATAACTTCTGTTTCATTTGCAACTGCAAAATCCTTTATTTTGTTAAATGACTCGGCCAGAACCGGTTCTTGAATTACGAGTGTTTTGTTATTCGGATGTAAAATAGGATTTAAAAAACCACTATTTGTCCAGCCATGATCGATTTCCTCATTCTGGTTAAGGTCAATTACATCAATCCTGGTATCGTTATCGTCGACAAGGAGTGCTTTTATTCCAGTTTCAAAAATGACCTTGTTATTTTTTTTGAAATTTTCTGCTGACATTCTTTGCCCAACTCTTGAAATATCCATTTCTCTTCCCTCCAATTCCAAATTTCAGTGAGCTTTTCTCACTTTTTTCTTTTTCTATTTTTTCTTTTTCTATTTTTTCTTTACTATTATGTTATTTCTCTATTTTTTCTGTAATATATAAAAACAACATAATGTTATAAATCCATTTTAAATCATGCTAAAATATTTACAAATGGTTAATTCTTAATCACACAGGCTGCTAGCACAGTCATTTACTCCATCGGTACCTGTGATGCAACTATGCTATGAACACTACCTTCAGTAGCATACCCGGCTGTTATAGCCACCAGGGCAGCTTTATGTAGTCCTTCCAAGAATACTTCATTATTGTTGAAAATGTAGTTCTCGTGAGTCGTAGGATTAGGAGCAGTAATAGTTTTACATATGTCCTGGTAGAATTTTATCATTTGAGCCATCTCGGTATCGTCGTGTGACTTTACAAAAGAATCTAGTATATCTATGCGTTCCTTCTCCCATCCCCATCCCTTCCCGTGTGCCAGAAGGTTTGTCATAGCAGCTAAACCCATATAATAGGTTACATTTTTAGTTTCCATCATCTCTCACCTCCTTCATTTTTTGTAATAACTTCTGTACCTGGCTAAATACATACTTTATTTCGCAATTATCCATACATTTTTTTATATCTCCTTTCTTAATTACTAACAGCCATGACCGGTTCGGTCACAGCGAAGAATGAGAATCTGTTCCTCCCGTCACGCGTTACGCGTTACGCGTTACGATTCTCATATAAATTATTACATGTTTATGCTCAGGTCAGTAATTCCTGAGAC
>JBEHWO010000669.1:0-2807 GCA_040217695.1 Vulcanimicrobiota bacterium
ATATAAATTCTATATTAAAAGATCCTTCCCTGGGAGCAAAGCCTTATGCAAAGGAAAAACCGGTGGAAGCAGAACTAAAGACACCTGCTCCTGTACAGGAGCAAAAAGCAGTTGTCTCTCCTTTAAAGCCTTCAGAGGGTAAACCTGTTTCTGAGCCGCAGAAAAGTGAAACCGTAAAAGCAACTCCTCAACAGGAACATGTAAATATACCTTTAGATATACTTTCCAGTGCCGATGATACCAGAGTTCTGCCTCCATCCGGAGCCAGACTTTTAATAAAAAATACGGGAGAGACCTTTCCTGTTAAGGTACAGGAAGCTACAACTATTGGCAGAGAAAGTATAAATAATATTGCTTTTCCGGAGGATTTTTCTATCTCCAGAAAACAGGCCAGAATAGTATTTGAAGAACATAACTTTTATGTAGAAGATCTCGGAAGTACAAATGGAACATACCTGAATAAACGTCGTATAACTTCTAAAATGCCTCTTGAAAATAATGATGAAATACAGATGGGCAAAAAGACCTTCACGTTTATTATAGAGTGAATGCCTTTTTACTGAGGTGAGCATAAATAATAAATATCTGCTCTCGTGACGCGTCACGGGAGTAAGACTGTTATTACATGCTTATGCTCAGGTCAGTAATAACTGAGTTAAACTTATAACTAACGATTCACAACAATATGACTTATATTATTATTAATATCCGATACTGAAGAAGAGACATCTGAAATATTTCTTGTGATTTCGTTGCTTGTAACAGATTGTTCCTCAACAGCACTGGATATAGTCATTTGAAAATGCTGAATTTGCTGGATAACTGTTGAAATATTCTTCATTATATTTGCAGTATCAGTGGAAGATTGTTGTATGGCATGTATTTTATTTTCTATTTCCTTTATAGCTTCTTTAGTCTCAGTTGCCAGTTTTTTTACTTCACTTGCCACTATAGCAAAACCTTTACCGGTTATACCGGCTCTGGCTGCTTCTATGGTTGCATTTAAAGCCAATAAGTTTAATTGTTCTGCTATATCTCTTATGAAACCTGCCACTTTTCCTATTTCATTGCTGGAACTTTCCAGTTTTATAATAGTATTGGTAGAATTTGTTGCCATCTGTGCTGCTGATGTGGCAATACTTGAAGCCTTATGAGCACTTTTTGATATTTCCGCAATACTGGCAGTCATTTCCTCCATACTGCCTGCCACATTATTTGTCATATTTGTTAATTCCTGTGTTGCAGTGCTGATTGTATTTATTTCTTCATCTTTTAAAGAACGGGCCTCTATATCACTCATAAGTAATTTATGGTGATCTAACAGATAATGATGACAATTTTCAGGCTTATTTAATTTATTAAATATTGCTGTAGCCATTTTTTCACATGTACCATAGCCGCAGGCGGAACAATTATAAAGATCCGTATCAGATTTTTTTCCCATAGTTCTGTAAATAGCTTTTAATTCAGTATTATCCGGTTTACGAATATCATAATTAGAACTGAGATTGATATAGGTACGCTTATAAAGTCCAGGTTTCCAGTATTTTTCCAGTAATTGCTCCAGGGATCTTCTGGTCTGCCAGTTAGAAAACATGCCCAGTATACCCTTTTTACGATGTTTTTCCTGCATGGCCATATTTCTTTGTTCTATCAGTATTTCCAGTTCGTCAGGGGATTTTTCCGACATATCAGTACCTGTACCTCCGTTACAGCCGAGATCGCAGTTAAGGCAATCTACTATTAAAGGGGCATAACCTTTTTTTACCATATCGTGGAGATGATCTAAATATTCATAAATAACATGAGGGCCTTCGATTTTTCTGATAGCTTTTCTCAGGCCCGGATCCCATCTTTCTGCTGTTCTCATCAGTCCTCCCGGCGTGGAAAACAATACTGCTCTTTCGGCAGGAGGATTATCATAATCCACTTGCTGAAAAGCAGTGAGTCTGATCTGATTGTTCTTAAAATATTCTTTTAATGCATGAAAGGTTATATTATAAATTTCAAAACCTGTTTCATCAAATTCTCTTTTTTTAGCTATACATGGTGATATCATAGCAATCTTATAATGTTTATAGGCGGGATAAAATTCATAGATCATCTTGACCGTGTGTAACATAGGACTATCTGCAGGAGCAAGATAGGGAATAAGTTCCGGGCGATATATTTCTACATAGGTCACAATGGCAGGGCAGGGCTGGGCTATTATCAAATCTGGATTATTTAATCTTTCATGTTCCAGATAGGAACGAACGGTCAATTCAGCGCCGAAACTTACATCAAAAACGGCAGATATACCTGTAGATTTGAGCCATCCGTTCAGGTTAAGGTACTCTTCAGGGAAATTTGCTGCCACGCCCGGTGCAACCAGAGCTATCATTTTTATTCCCCTGGCCATATCTGTGAAAAATCTTTCCGTATCATCCATGAAAATACGTGCTTTATGAGTACATGCTTTTATACATTGTCCGCAGCCTATACATAAATTTTCATTGATTTTTACGTAATCGCCGGAACCATCATTACAATATTTTACAGGACAGACAGATATACAGACATGACAGTTAACACATTTATCTTTATCCACCCTGATTATTTCACTCAAATGATGCTTCATTGCCTCAGCTCCTAAAATGAAAAATTTATTGTTTATATAACAGTTTATTTATAATAAATATATCATCTTTTTTATACAAATACTGTTTGTATTCTTACAATTTTTATTAGAAATTAAAATATTTAGATCTAAAAATATTTAGAATATATAACTAAATGTGTCTTAATTTACCGCTGGCACCACTAAG
>JBEHWO010000670.1:0-2801 GCA_040217695.1 Vulcanimicrobiota bacterium
TTCCACTTCATGTTCCCATATATTAAAACCTGTTATATATGTTGAAGAATTTACTTTTTCAGTAAGATGTTTTAAGATTTCATAATAATACCTGTTCAGAGTATTATCATCAAGGGTCTGACTTTTCTCTTCTATAATGGCGTCAAAATCTGTGTCTTTCTTCAAGTCCAGATAGTACTGACCATTTTCTTCATTCTGACTGATGAACTGTCTGTTTACTGTGCTTAAAATTTCTTTGAGTATAACATTTATAGTATTATTCAGGAAATGTGCATCACACTGCGGCAGTTTCAGGAAGATAAAAAGCTCATCTTTCAGTTCTTCAGAGGTTATGCCAAGTTTACTGTAAATATCTCCTGTGGTAAGCCTGTGTATTGAAATCCCTTCAATAATCCTGAGAGCAGAAGGTTTATAGAGAGGCTTTGAAAAGGACTGTTCAATCTTTTTATAAAGAACATCACTTTTATCTATAACTTCTTTAATATCCTGTATTGAACGAAAGGAAGGATTATCTTTTATATATTTCCAGTAAGTGTCATAGGATATAAGCCCAGGTTCAGCATGAGGAACTTCTTTATCCATAACATTTTTCAGTTCCAGACTCAAAGTTTTTAAAATCTCCCTTTTTTCAGCTATATAAATCTTCTCAAAGGTATCTATAAAAGACGGATGGACAGGGAAAAGAGATATAAAACGGTTCATCCTGGACTGAAGTGAAGGGTAATATATACAGAATTGTTTCAAATGATTCTCTATCTCTCTTTTCTGTTCATCTGTTTTCCTGAGGAGTCTCTCTGATATGACATACTCTATATCTTCCCTTACTATTCTTACCTGTTCAAACCTGTCTTTTACCCTTCTGAGACTGTCGGCAGCAAAACTGAAGCGTGGATTATCGAAGAGAGCTTCCTGTACACCTCCTATAAATCTAAACCTGGTAATAGCACTTATTTCTCCAAGTTCCCTCAGGAAATTCAGATCAAGCATAAGAGGCTGATCTGTTCTTGTTTTTAAATAATCTAAAAGTTCATCAATAATTAAGAGAAGACCTTCATCAGGGTATTTTTTATTAAAAATTCCCATAAGTTCTATAAACAATTCTTTGTGGCCAGTTATTTTTTCATAAGGAGGAAATTCAAAATCTATACCTATCTCTTTTAGTTTCTGAGTGAGTATATCACAGATAGTATCACGAAAATCTCTTTTAGTACTGCCTATTTCTCCGCGAATAACTTTAAATTTTCCTCCCACATAAGAAGACTCCTTCTTTACATTATCGGAATTCAGAAGGTCAATAAAAAGTTTATCTTCTGCAATGGAGGAAAGGACTGACATCAAATGTGATTTACCTGTACCGTAATTCCCAACTATGAGAAGGCCCTTGCTGTTTGAATGTTTTTCAAACTGAAGGTTCGGAAATATGAGTTTTGTGATCTTTTCTGCCATACCATCGGAAATAACATAGGTTTTAACGAGATTTTTTGCTTTCTCTCTGTCATCAGCCTCTTTTAATTGAATAACCTGGATAATCTCTTCAAAATTAACAAGATCCTTATATAACATAATTTGCCTCCTTATTTAAATAGAAATAATCAGCTCAGAGAGGTATTTTTCTCTCATATATTCTCTGTGTTCCGGCCTGCCGTAAATCAGATAATTTCCATCATATTCCCCCGGCCAGTTGACTATAAGAGTACAGGTACGGGCAAGTTTTTTAAGAAGGGGAAATAGATTGACTTCAAGAGATGGCTCAAAGAGAACTTCTATAGATGTAAGAAAAATTGATGAACTTTTTTCAGGAATAATCTCTAAAAGCACATCAGAAAGTTTATAAACCCTTTCTTTTACAGACATAGTAAGCAGTCTCTCCGTTAATGAAAGGGAAAGATTAACAGAGGGAATATTTAACTCTTTTTCTGCCGTTTTTATAAAATTATTACGGCAGGAAGAAGATGAACCGGTGATAAAAAGAAGTTTCTCCGAAGTAAATATCATCTTACTTAATTTACCACCGAGTATATCAAGTTTATCCATAATTTTTCAAAACTCCATTTAAAATAAATTCGGTAATTTTTTTTTTAATCCTTTTAAAAAGAACATTCTATGCAATTTCAATATACTATTTAGATTTTAAATTATTTAGATATTTGCTCCAGATGAAATTTTATCTAAAGCTTTATTTTACGCCATTAAAAATGAAAATTCCTATACCTTTAAATTATCGAAGGATATTTTAAAAGTAAAAAAACACCTTCCGATTTCTCAACCTGCCAGTTTTTGAATAATCTCATTGGCATCCCTGCTCAAATTACCGGATTCTTCCGTAATAAGTAACCTGCCCGGGAAAAATTTATCATACCATGCTTTTTTTGTTTCCCAGTGATTTTTATAAGATTCTTCCTGCATAAGCCCCAGATGTTCCCAGTACCATTTCTCTCCACGGCATATTACCGTAAAATCAGGCAGATAAAAAGTGCCGTCAGGAGCGAATAAAGGTTCCTCATATTTAAAGGGAATATCCCTTTCAAAAAGCATATTTGCAATAATTACTTCTGATTTGGAGCGGACTATATATTCTGTTAAAGTTTTATGTATCTTTCCTTCTTCATACCAGGCTTTTATACGGAATACTTCTTCAGGGACAGGGCGAAAATCAAATAATGACGAATTAATGGCTATAAGAGCAGAACTTTCCCTCCTGGAAAGATTTACGAGGGTTGATATATCTTCCTCAATGAAAAGGGTGCAGTGCCTGGTTGCACGTGTAAGGCCTGTATAAAACATCTCCCGTGAGAGAAGAG
>JBEHWO010000671.1:0-2746 GCA_040217695.1 Vulcanimicrobiota bacterium
ATCAATTAAACCAGTTTCTTCAGCAAATTTCTTTACACTCCAGCCCTTCTCATCAACTTTACAATGGAGAAAATCACTTAAAACACTCATCTGCCTTAACGCATCCATGTTCTTAACCTACCTTCAAAACATAAAACTAAAACGCCTTAAAAATATCCAGAGTCTTTTTATACCATAGACTCCTCTACCAGATTCCTCTATTCCTCGAACCAGGTTTTTATCCAGAGATAAATCTATTATCAAAAAGGTTCGTTTTTAATAACAGATACCATATAACATAGAATATAAAAACCTGGATTTAACAGGACTTTAAACACTTAACGTATATTTACGCGTTAATCCGGGTGATACCCTGATTCCTCTAGCAGATTCCTTTGGATTCCTCTATTCCTCTACAAGATTCCTCTGGATTCCTCTAATCCTCTGCCAGATTCCTCTAATCCTCCAGGATTCTCATGGCTGTGATACCAGATTCTCATGACCGTAATACTATGTTACTATACCGTGTTACTGGAGGAATCAATCTAACATAAAACGTGCCATAACCGTCACAGATTCCACGGCTTTTTACCAACCTTCTTCAGCCAGTTCTTAACAGCATCTCTAATCAATTTTATTTCTGCATTATCTACATGCATACCATATCTTGTTCCATGAATTCCATTCGTAATTTTCATCCAGGCGTCAACCTGTGCTACTTTTGAATCACTAACATTATTCAAATTCCTCTTCTTATACTCCAGAGCATAATCACTGAACAATTCAATAGATGTCAAAAAAGTAGTATTAACACCAAAACCGAAAATTGGAGTTTCCATCTTCTTACCAAAAGACCTGGCTATATTGTAGCCCCACGGATCATAATCGGTAAGGGCTCCTATCTCAACATTTCTCACGTCTTTAGCTCTTAGGGCATCATGAAAATATTCCATAGTCAGATATCCAGGCTCACCATGAGAGGCCACTGCGGAAATGCCATAGGTTTTGGCAATCTCCTTACAGAGCCAGAATAAACCTTCCTTCTCTGTAAAAAATATATATCTTGGCCTTCTAACACCTATTATTCTGAAAGCTTCCCTGGGGGTCTTGAAATTCAAACTCATCCTGAAAACGAAAAAAACCACGCAAAACAAATTCATCAAAACTTTTACTCATCTTATCCAGAAGATAAAGTTCACGACCCTGATCGCTAAAAGCTCTTTCAAGTTCTCTTACCCTGAGCTCATCATCTATAAAATCATCTATTATTCTCAATACTTCATCAGGCAGCTTCTCACCTTCAAACCTGTCTGCGTCATAAAGACCGTGATCCTTTAGAAGAGGGCCCAACTCTCTATACCAGAAAGTTCTCATATTACCCTTCATTGGTTTAAGTTCCTTAGACTTTATCATAAGATATGACTGCCAGATAAAAGTTCTTATTAATCTGGCATCATTCACACCGTTAGCCCTACTATTATCCTTATCCTGTATCAACTTAAACCTGCCGTGAAATCTCTCCTTTATCTCCTCTGTTGTCATCTTTCTGATATCAGAAGCTTCTACATCAACGTTATTCCTGAGCCATTCATCCTGCACGGAATCAATAGAACCAAGAACTTCCTGAGCTATTTCCATCCAATCTTTTTTCTTATTCATAACAACCTCCAATCAAAGGATATTACATATAGCCTATCGAAATATTTATTTATGGGACATACACAAAAAACAATTGCAATTAAAATATCAAAAGAACTCGGCCTTCCTCAAAGAACAGGCAGAAAATTTCTGCAGAGAGTCATAGACATTATTGCAGACGATATTGTATTTACCGGCAGATCCGAAATAAGAGGACTCGGAACATTTAACGTAACAGAAAAACCTCCTGTCCAGACAACACACCCGGAAACAGGAAATCCGATAACTATTTCACAGAAAAAGATCCTTCACTTCAGAACATCGTCACAGATCCGCAGGCGGCTTAACCCGTCAAAACCTGGCACAGGGAAAACCTCAAAAAACAAAAAAAACTCTGCATAGAGAGTTTTATTCTTCTTCCAATTTTGGTTCAGTCAGCTTAACGCCGAACACTTTTGAAGTGGCAATAGCAAACCATTTACCATCCGGGAGCTGATAGCTTACTGCTTCAGGAACAGGAACTTCCTCTTTAACAACAGGCTCAGCACCACCGGCCATAATAACACCTTTAGAAAGAAGAGGAATAAGAGGTTTTGCGGTATCCATAATCACCTTGACATCTTCCTTAACCTGAAGAGCTGCACCCTCTTCAGCCTGTTTCTTTGTGCCGGCATGATTGGTCCGCGTAATGGGGCCCAGTTTTATGATCCAATCTGGATCTCCTATGGTCATGACATTTACCTCCCTTTATATTAAACTAAAGACCTATTCCACCTATTTTTTAAAAAATCCTTCTAAACCGGCAAAAGCAGGAAACTTTATTAATCTGTGGAATATATGAGAAAATAGAGCAGGTGAAGATGTCTTGTTATAAGGCAATTCACCTGCTTTATTACTTTCCGGGAGGAATAATTATGAATAATAGCGGCTATTTAACTATACCTGAAGTTGTTCAACTTACAGGAAAACCCCAAAGCACCCACCACTATCTACCGGTTAACTAAATCAGGAAAATTACCTTCTTTTGTAGTGAAAGAGGATGGAATTCAGTATGCTTTTCACGTTAAAAGAGAGGATTTAGAAGGATTTTTAGGATATAAATTGGAGGACATGAAAAGCAATGAAATTC
>JBEHWO010000672.1:0-2743 GCA_040217695.1 Vulcanimicrobiota bacterium
CTGCCACCTGTTTTATTTCTATCTCTTTATGGAGTTTAAATTTTATCCTTCCTGCCCCCCGTGAACCTCCGCCGCCGAGAGCGGATTCTTCCATTAATTTCATTACGGTAATGAGATTTTTCAAATTTTCCACATCTACAATGCCTTTATCATTTATATCATAAATTGAATAGATTATTTCAAAGTTAAATTTTGCTCCTCTAGGAACTCGTTCCATTGAACGTGGCATTGCAGCAGATGTTATTCTGTTAATGACAACTTCTGTTTTAACTTCGACAGGAACACCTTTTTGTTCTATTAGTTTTTGAAATTCTTCTTGGGTTTTTTCTGTAGGGAAAGAATCTCTTATGAATATTCTTGTAGGTCCTGTTTGTCTTTTAGCAGAATTATCTGCTCCTGTACCAAATATCCTGCATACAGGACAGTTTGGTTCCTGGCATTCATGAATACCACCGAAGTTTTTATCACTTGTATTTATTTTATTTTTTTCCCATTCCATTATGGTTCTCAATTTTCCTTTAAGACTTGACCCCGGGATATAGGGATAACCTGTTAAAGGGTCTTTTATTACCGGATTATCCATACCTCCTATCTGATATGCTTCTTCTGTACCACCTATATGAAGTCCTGTATTACATTCTATAGTGCCGGATAGTATAACATTACCTATAAATTTATAACTCATAAAAAATCCTCCTAATTTTTGCTATAGTAATAAAAGTAAGCGTATACGGCTTCAAAAAACTTCATAAAGTTTGAATATTCTTTTTCATTTCCACTTGTTATGATTTTTTCAATACATTTGTCTAAAAATTCTTTAAATTCTTTTTTCATTAACTCTTCTGGTTTGTGACTTGCTTTAGAACGACCAATAGCATAAGCTATCTGAGACTGAATAATTCTGAGCTGTACTTTTAGAACTGACTGTGGCTTCTCTTGCAATATTTTTAACTGGTTGAAAAATTTTCTAAATTGAGTAATAGAAATTCTCAAAATAAAAAAGAATTCACCTAATTTTTCGGAACTCTTCAAAATTTCATCATCCAGAAAGTTTTTTTCTTCTATTGTTTTTATAAAATTATTCAACACATCTCTATTTACCGGTTCTTTATTCCTGTCCTGGTAATAAGGCTTCCCTTTCTGTTGAAATTGCTGTGCCATTATCATTCCTCCTTATTTTCTCGTTTTCAACATACTTATCCCTGCCCAGACGGGAGCAAAGGACCACAGAGAGCCGAACATATCCTTTAATTCCTGCTGAACAGCTTCATCTTTTATATTTCTTTTCAATGAATAGAGAAATTTACCCATAAGTGGTATGGATAAAGTCCTGTCTTTTTTATAAAGGTGTAATATGTTATATATAAATGTTCTGGTTATTTTATTATCTTCCAGATATATGAGAAGTTTTTCCGCAAAGCTGTAAACTTCATTCATTCTATACCATGAAACATTACAGGCAAATATATTAAGGCTGTTTTTACCTGTCTCTTTTTTCGCATCTTCAAGAGCATCTTCGGCATGTTCTGCAGCTCTTTTTATCGGATATTTCCCTTTACAGAGATAAATTCCGCCCGATGCATGAAGTTCCGGGTTTTTCCCCGTATAGCAATAAAACTCATCATTGATCCTTTTTGCCACATCTAAAATCTCATTCCATGCCCCTGTAATAAAGAGATCATCCCCTCCTGAATAGGTTACATAGAGATTTTCAAAATCTTCACAGATTTTATTTAAATAGCCGGAAAAGAACATGTCCAGTGAAAAACTCATAGAAGCTATTCTGGATATGGATTTCCTGGATTGAGATGCCTCATCCGGCCTGTCTTCGCCGAGACCGAGAGTAAAGAGCATGCCGAGATTATCCACATCCATTCTGAGAACTCCCAGGAAATTTGCTCCTTCCGAAGATTCTGACAGTTCGTCAAAGGTTTTAATGGCATTATATTCTGTCAGGGGAACATGATTGCCTGAAAAGATAAAACCTGCCCTGTGAACATTGTCCGGTTTTTCAAGAAAATCCGTATTGTTTATGGAATATCTTGTTATGACTTTACCTTCAGGTTTAAAATCCCAGTAACTGTAGAAATCTTCAAATTTTATAATAGAATTAACCGGTTCAGTGGAATTAATCTTATAAATATATTTATATTTTGGAAGTTTTTCACCCAGTTCTTTATGATCTTCACAGAGAGAACATATATCTGAATTTTCCTCGTAATCCTTACCGCATACAGGGCAGACATGTTTTTTTAACGGGAAAATTAAATCTTCTTCTGTAATCTGCCTGAAAAATTTCTCTTTCTTTTTCCTGTCCAGAACTTTTCCCATTTCCTTCAGAACAGAGGAAAAATCTTTCAGTTTATCCGAGGAAAATTCCACACTTCCCAGTATAAAACTCAGATCTCCCTGGTAATTCTTAAACAGAAAAGCATTTATTTTATCTTCTATTTCTTCTATGTTCCTTTTATTCTCTTCCGTAGAAGGTGCCAGTATGGCAAAATGTCCCCCGCCGCTCCACAGCTTATTTACGACAGTAAGATTTAAAGCATTAAGGCAGTAATCTCCAAACGTTTCATTCATCAGTGAGAGATAAAAAGATCTTCCTCTCAGTCTTTTTGCCGTATCTTTCATACCGTCCTGGGGAGAATTTATCTGATAGATAAAATCCTGAATGCCGGAAATATCACCTTCTAAAAGAATAAATTCTTCTTTTCCTTCCGTATCATAAAGGCATGTGGCG
>JBEHWO010000673.1:0-2740 GCA_040217695.1 Vulcanimicrobiota bacterium
CTTGGAGTCTTTGATAAGATAACTATTAATTCCGGTTCAGAACCTGATTTACCTGTCTACGGAAAGATAGATTTTAACGGTTCTCATGGAAAAACAGGTGTAACGAAGCCGGAAGTGAATCGATGGATTTTAGAGGGTATGGAGGAAGCCGGACATGGAAGTGGCCCATCTCCTTCTCCAGGTAGTTCCCATCATAATCCATGTCAGGGACATCATCCCGGCATACCGCCGGGGCCATCAGGACACATACCGGGAGCTGTGCCTCATGTTTATAGTCAGCAATTCAATGATGTCATGAATGTGCTTAATAATATATCATATCAGGGAAATAGTATGAACAGTAAACTTTCATATACGGGAAATGATATAAACACTTCTAAAAATGAACTGGTAAGCACACATAATACAATAGAAGAAGTAAAGAACGATACAGAGGAAACAGATGTAAGCTCAAAGGGACATGAACTGGATTCTAAAATGACATCTGTGGAATATAAGCTGCAGGAAGGTGACAGATATATAGATTCTGCTACAAATGATTTCAATGCGGTAAACTCATATCTCAAGGATGCCTCTAACAGAATTGATTATCTCAGGGGACAGCTTCAGTCAGCAGGGCCTTATCAGCAGGTTATAGCATATCTTGATCAGGCAAAACAGCATATAAACAAACCTCTTTCAAATACGAACAGTGTTGAGTGGGATCTCTATAATACTGACAGTTATATGAAGAGTGCCGCAGGGGAGATAGGTTATGCCAGAAGTTACATAAGTACAATAAAGGGAGATTATGATGGTAACAGTGTGAGTTCTGAAGGATATTCCGTCCAGAGCTATGTAGAGAGTGCCGAACGGGCACTCGATAGTGCAAATAGCGAACTTTCCGGCACAACCGGCAGTTATCTTACTTCTCTCAAATCGGAAATAGACCAGGCGATAAGCAGTTTGAGGTATGCTCAGAGTCTTTATAATTCTATAAGATAGAAATTTGTTTATAAAAAATTTATAAAGAAATCAGGGAGGTTTATATTATGAAAATCAATGAAAATAGAACTTCAATTGTTTCAGGACTGAAATTTCCCGGTAAATGTAAGTTCCGAAGGATATCAGCTTGATAGTAAGGTAAATCAGGTAGAATGGGATTTACGGGATGCAGATAGAAGTCTTTCCAATGCTACATCAGGACTTTCTTCTCTTGATAATAAAATAGGTCAGGCTGCAAATCTGTTAAAACAGGCACAGAGTCTATATAATTCAAAGGTATAGGAATTTTCATTTTTTATGGCGTAAAATAAAGCTTTTAGATGAAAATTAAGTAGAGGCAGTTTGTCTAAATAATTCAATTTCCTTGACATAGTAGAAATGGATACGGCTCAGGCCGATGTGGGACGTTTCGCCGATGATCTGAAAGAACTCAGAGGAGACGGCGATGAAAAAATGATTGATGTAAAGGTCATTTCAGAATCTGCACATGAATCTATTGATGCGATTAAAGGATATCCGGCAAAAGCCTTAAAGGATCTTGCATAAGTACAGTAAAGGGGCAGTCCCGAAATAGACTTCCGGGGCTACTCCTTTAGAATCGCGATTATTTTATAGAATCTACCATTTCCATAACTTTTGTTCTTGCTTCTTCTCCCTCATAGATTAATTTTCCTGTTCCGTCATAAACCAGAAAAGAGGGGACACTCTTAATATTGAACTGTTTGCACACAGGAGAATTCCATTTGTCTATATTTACTTTAAAAACCACCAGATCATCTTTTTCTTTATCAAGCTTTTCCATATAAGGAGCCAGTTTTTTGCAGGGACTGCACCAGTCTGCATAAAAATCTATGATGTTGGTTTTACCTGATACAATATAGTCTTCAATCTTCACTTCACTGCCGGGACTGTCTCCGTTTATAACATAACATATTTTATCGTCGCCACCCGGTTGTGAACTGACCTGGCTGTTTAGTTTTAATTGAACGAGAGCTCTTTCTCTGTTTTCTGAGGCCAGAGTAAAGGAAGGATCAATTTCCAGAGCTTTATCATAACATTTAAGAGCTTCTTCTGTTTTTCCCTGAATTTGTAAAATAGCACCTTTGCCGTTCCAGGCATTTGCATTTTTAGGGTTTGCCTCTATGGCTTTATCAAAAGATTCTATGGACATGTCATAATCTCCGAGACCCATCCAGCATATGCCTCTTCCGAAATAATGTATATCCATGGGAAGTCCTGATGTGTCCTTCCCTTTTTCTACAAGGTCGAGAGCTTTGTCGAAATACTCCAGAGCTTTGTTATATTGCTCCATGTCATTATATATAATCCCTATATTATGAATACTTCTTGCATAACATGGATCTGTTTCCAGGGATTTCTGATAACATTCGAGAGCTTTACCATATTCGTGGACCTTTAAAAAATCATTGCCCTTTAATTTCCATTCTTCTGCAGTTTGACCGTATACCGGCACAACCAGTAACGTTAATAAAAGTACAGTTGTTATTAGAAATTTTTTCCCGGTCATAAAAATTTGACCTCCTTAAAATATTTATAGATTATTTTGCACCTGTTAATAAGGCAGATATTATGCCATTTTATGAAAAAGACGAAAAATAAATCCTCTCATAGAGATTGGAAAAATTTTTTTTCACCTATACAAGTAAATAATTTTGTGTTAATTTAAGGATAAGAATTTTGTATGTATTTTCACAATCACTTTAATTACTAATTTTTCTCCCGATGAATCTGTGAA
>JBEHWO010000674.1:0-2693 GCA_040217695.1 Vulcanimicrobiota bacterium
AAATGATGCAATATGAAAAACAGAATATGTTCTTCTGAGGTCGTAACTTCTATTTCTACATCTTTGTTGTTGTCAAACTTTTGCTCCGGTATTGGCAGTGGCTCAAAAAGCAGGCTGTTATTTACCCATTGCCAGCCACGGCTGTACTTATAGTTAGTTGCACCGAATTCTTTAATTTTAACATTGGAAATATATGGGCGGAAGTTGTCGATGATAATTTGCTTAATTTTAGAATCGGAATTATTATTGTTAGTATAGTTATTATAGTCTGCATCAAAAACAGCAACACTTATACTGTATATTCCATCTGAATAGTATGACTCTGTGTTTATTGGGGCAGCCAAAGAATTATTGGTCGGCCAACTTGTTTGCGGTGCATTTTTTTTATCCAATCGTGTAAGCAAATAACGATCAGCAGTTCCAGTGTTGGGAGAACTGGTAAGGATATATTTGAAAACCCCAGCTTGAATAGTTCCTGAATAAAAGCAATTACTTGTTCGATCATTATTTGGTGTAATTCTAAAATTAATGCTATTTACCCAGTTGCCAACTGGAATCCCTGCAGAGTTTAATACAAGATATGATAAACCAATTGGAGCCATACGACTATTATTATCCCCAGGATCCTTTGCATCAGCGATAATATCAACCTTATCAAATAACATTGTATAATCAACGTCATTAATTGTTACAACATTATCATAAAGTGCTGTAGTTGAGTAAAAGCCAGCACCATTATACCTGAACTCTACATAATTTATCACTGGGGGGGTATTATCAACATAGGGGCTTAAACCATGACTGAGGAAATTGAAATCCCTCTGCTCAATATGCACATGTGATTGAGTCGTATTTACAGAGCCGATTATGTCACCAATTTGAACTTCCTTACCTTCCCATATATTAATTCCACTATTAACGTGGTAATACGTAACATTACCAATTATTATTTTTTCATTCTGCGTTCCTTCATTCTTTATTAGTAAAACAGTTCCACTATTGATGGCATAAGCAGTTCCAAGTCCGGATACATCTGTTCCTGCGTGAAACCGATGATATGATGTACGGTACTCTCCCACTGAACCTACGACCCAATGCTGTTGATTTTGGGGTGAAAGAGGCCAGGCTACCTGAGAAGCAGCATAATTTACGCATATAATATTAACGAGAATAATAGCAAATATCTTACTTGTTTTCATATAAATTTATTCTTATAATTCCCTGATCTGAATTGACCTGCACTTTGTTCTCATCCCCAAACAGAGAGAATATAACAGGGGTATTTTCATTTATTACAATTGGAAAATCTGAAAGTAATTCCCCTGAATAATCAAGTGTTATAATTTCAGGATTGCATATTATTGGCTTATTGGTTATTCTTTTATTGTCAGCCAAATATCCGCCGGCAACTAACGAGACTGTCTTTTGACCTATATACTCTTTCATTTTAAAAATCCTTAGTAGGTAATCTTTGTCAGAATTACATCCTACTGTTTTTGATTGAAGAAAATCAATTATAGATTTTTGCCATAAAAGCTCTCCTTCATTAATACATAATCCACTGATGCAGTTTAATTTTCCCGCGGTATAAATAATCATTAGTACTTTGCCACCCTTAATAAAAGTAAATTCTGTTGGGATAAGACCTGTTTTTTCCCATAGTATATTCATATTCAGATCATATCCCAATATCTTGTCGTAATAATAACCAATAAGTCTATTTTCACAAATGGTAATTTCTAAGCCATGGTCAAGTTTCTCAATATTTTTTTCTTTTATACATTTTCCGGTTAAAATATTAATTAACAAAATCTTGGCATGTGGTAAACCGTTTTCATCATATTGATCAGGCTCAACTGAATAATATAAAGAATCACCCTTGATAACATAAGAAGAACCAGTGACATTTCGCTCCGTATAGGGTGTAATCTCATTCATAAAGGAAAGATTAAGGTCATAAAACTGGATTTTTGTTTCAACACCACCTTCTTGAGATTCTTGTATCATGATTCTGTCATTATTCAGAAATGACGCCATAGAACAATCCCCATTACTGATTAAAGTATCAATAACACTCAAATAAAATTTGTTACTATTTTCCTCTAATTTACACAATGTAAATACGGTCTTATACTCTATAATATTACCATTTGAGGTAATTATGAAATTGTTTCTTATGCATTCAATGTATTCATTAAGCGGCAGTTCTATTCTTTGACCATCTTCTAGAATAAAGCCGGATTTAAAGGAAGGAACACCTTTAACATATGTGTATTTCGTAAGGTGAGTTTTATCAAAGTTTGTAAAAATTCTTATTATTCTCCCTGTTACTTTATCTTCCATTATTTTAGTAATGCTGTCTGATGTCGTGGGAATTTCGAACCTTTCAATACTAATCTGAGAAATTGCAACTTGTGATAGCAGTAGTATAGTAAACAATGAAAGAATACGGCTAATTTTATAAGGACTTCTTTTCATAATCACATATTTTTAAAATAGATTATTTGCTAATTTCCATGACTTTTTTCTCCAACTCAATTACATACAGCGTAAGCTCCTCAATTTTCTTAAGCAACAGCGCATTCATTTGTGCAACATCAATACCGCTTGCTTTAATTTCGTCCTCAGAGGGTATATCGGGCAGGTGTTGATTTTCTTTGATAAAGGTTTCAACTTCGGCTAGGGGCATTAGG
>JBEHWO010000675.1:0-2693 GCA_040217695.1 Vulcanimicrobiota bacterium
TTAAATGCTACCCAAAATGTTACTTCAAAAGCATTCCCCAGGGCAAAAGAAAAAACTACGGAAGAACCGAAAGACATTGCTGTAATTGTCTCTAACAGTGAAACAGAACCGGTTTTCGAACTGTTAGACAGAGACATAAAATCTCTTAAAAAGGATATGAAAAAAGAAGGTTTTGTTTTTAATGATAAAGGACTCGCTCCTGCCATCATTTATCCTTCATGTGAAACAAAGCTCATAGCGGGGCAGGAAGTAGTAGCCAGATATTTCGGAGAGATTACTGCAACTCTCTGGCAGGTCGAAGCATTTACCGCAAATATTCCTCCTGAGGCCTATCATTTTTTCTCCAGACATGAAACTGAGTATAAAGTTTTGCCTGATACTGAATTCAGAACCCTGAAAAAACCAAAAATGAAGTTCGGCCTTATAGCATTGTGTGAGTCTCTGGATAATATGCAATAAAATATCAATAAATGGATGGTATGAATTGACTTTTTCGTGAAGGTACTTATGGTAAAGCTGTGATTTAAGCTTCGTATAGTTCGTTTATCTTTACTATGCCTACCAGTAAGCCTGAAAGAAATATTATCCATGATGCTTCTCTCGGGGCCAGATGAACAGCATCATTCAATATGCCTGCCAGTGAAACACTGTGGAACAGAACGTGGTCTAACATAGAGCATTCTCCCCTGTAAAATTGAATTCATTACTATTACTGACCTGAGCATAAGTATTTAATAATCGTTTTCCTCCCGTCACGCGTTACGCGTTACGCGTCACGAGATCAAATATGTGTTATTTATGCTCACCTCAGTAAGTATAACAGCGGAAGAATAAATTTACTATTCTCCTTATAAACCAGTTTTGAATGTATGAGAGTAGTATTTTTTATTGAATATTATTAGTTCGAAAATCAACGGAACTGTAAAAATACCTGTTCTTTTTTATTGCGGGACTAGTCAGTAAGAACTATATATATTGTGGATTATTCCCGTCACGGGTCACGCTTATTATTTACTGAATTTGACGTTGAAGGCCAGGGATATAATAAATAAAACCATTGCAAAGATTACTATAGTGGCACCTGTAGCAGTTCCCCAGTAAAAAGATGCCACCAGACCGCTTAAAGAGGAAATCAGACTTATTACCACGGAAAACCAGATATACTGAAAGGAATTTTTCGAAATATTTCTGGCAGTTGACGCAGGTAATATTAAAAGAGAGTTTATTACCAGAAGGCCTATCCACTGAATACTCAGAGTTACCATAAGGGCGACAAGTGAAGAGAAAAGAAAGTCCAGAAGCCATATGTTTACATCCCTGCTTTTTGCAAGAGACGGATTTATACTCATGAGAAAAAGCCTGTTGAAATAAAAGAACCAGAATATTAACAGAAGGATGATTATTATAATAATGCCGGTTATTTCCTGTTTGGTTATGCTGAGTATATCGCCTATGAGATATTTTGAGTATTTGTTGAAATTACCTCCTCTGGAAAGAAGTACTACTCCCAGGGCAATAGAGAAGGCCATAAGAAGTCCTATAATGGTATCGGCTGAACTGAGGCTGATTTTCCTCAGGTATGTTATACAGAGTGAGAGTATAACAGAGAAAACAAGCATGGCCCACAGCGGTTCGTTAAGTCCCAGTATAACTCCTATGGCAAGGCCTGTAAGTGCCGCATGACCTATGGCATCGGAAAAAAATGCCATCTGCCGGTTGATTACCATAGCACCTAAATGACCGAACAGAAAAGATATTAAAATTACTGCCAGCAGTGCATTTTTCATGAAATCAAATTCTACCCATGAAAAGGGCAGCAATTCAACAAAACGATACCATAGTTCCATTGTGCTTATCTCCGTTTATGGAAATGTCAATCTTTGTTTTTACTTTTTAAAATTCTGTCAGGCAAATTTTCAGGCATGCAACTGATATTAAAAGTTTTTTGAAATATTTCATTTGCAAAGACCTCTTTAGGCGTTCCGTCACAGATTACAGTACGGTTAAGAAATATTATCCTGTCTACAAATTGAGCGACTCCCAGTATATCATGAGTAATAAATATAATGGAAAGATCATATTTTTGCCTGAACTTTGAGAGCATACGATAAAAGATTTCAATGCCTGATAAATCCATGCCTGATACAGGTTCGTCGAGTAACAGAAGATGCGGTACAGGACTGAGAGCAAGTGCCAGGAGAACCCTTTGAAGTTCACCTCCCGAGAGATGGCCTATTTTTTTATCTATAAGATGTTCTGCTTCTACTATGGATAACATATTTTTCGCTTTTTTAATGATTGAAGCCGTATAGCCGAGCCACATGGGACGGCTTTTAAGGGATGAGGTAAATAGGTCCAGAACTGTAACAGGTGATGTGAGATCAAAATCCAGTTTCTGAGGCACATAACCTATTACGGGTCTGTCAGGTCTCTCTTTTATGGAGTCCCGGAAATGCAGTTTTCCTGTGAATGGAATTTCCCTGAGAATTACTTTTAAAAGGGTTGTTTTTCCTGCACCATTCGGACCTATGAGCGCGGTAAATTCACCGCAGTGGACATGAATATTTATATTCTCCAGGATTCTGTCATGTCCGGCTATAACACTGCAGTTTTCAAGTTTTGTGCAGCACTGGCCGCATACATGTAATGAGCCGGTATCCATAATAACTCCTTATATGAGGATCGTAACGCGT
>JBEHWO010000676.1:0-2691 GCA_040217695.1 Vulcanimicrobiota bacterium
ATCCTGATAAGATCTGCCAGTGATGAGGCATCCAGTTTTTTCATAATATGTTTTCTGTGCATTTTTACCGTATGTTCCGTTATTCCGAGCTTATTTGCAATCTGTTTATTCAGCATACCTGAAACAACAAGGTTAAATATCTCTTCTTCTCTCACTGTAAGCTTCTTAAAATTTTCTTCTCTTTTTTCTATTTTTTCTTTTTCTTCACGGGATGTTGTATTTTTCTCCATAGCCTTCTGAATAACTTTCAGCAATTCCATATTTTTAAAAGGTTTGCACAGAAAATCGAGAGCGCCGTTCTTTATGGCCTGTACGCCGGAAGCCATGTCATTCTGTCCCGATATAAAAATAACAGGTATGTTGATATTCAGCTCTTTAAATTGTTCCTGAAGTTCAAGCCCTGACATGGAAGGCATACTTACATCCAGAAGAATACAGGAGTGTTTTTCATAAGTTTCTTCTTTTAAAAAATCCACTGCAGAAATAAAGGATTTAAGCCTGTATCCTTCAGATTTAAGGAGTCTTTCAATACTCTTTCTTACCATTAAATCATCATCTACTATATAGACAACAGCGCCTTCTTCTTTTTCTTTTACAAGAGGAAGGATAAAATAAAAAGTTGCTCCTCTGTCAGGGTTATTTTCTGCATAGACTTTTCCATTGTGTTCTTCAATAATAGATTTTGTAATAGAAAGTCCCATACCCATACCTCCCGATTTGCCTGTATAAAAAGGCAAAAATATTTTATCCTTTTCCCCTTCTTTTATGCCATGGCCTCTATCTCTTATAAATATCTTTATATGCTCATTATCGATCTTTTCCGTTCCTATTAATATTTCTCTATATTCACCTGATGAATTATCCATAGACTCGGAAGCGTTCAATATGAGGTTTATAATTACCTGCTGAAGTTTCACATTATCTCCGTATATGTATAGAGGTTCAGAGGGAAATTTCATATTGATCTTAATACATTTTATTGCTATAGTGCTATGGAGGAGATTGATAGAGTTTATAAAAACTTCATTTATATCCAGTATTTTAAATTTCTTTTCCTCTTTTTTAAACATGCCTTTAAGCCCTGTAATTACATTGCTTGCTCTTTTTGTAGCAGAAATTATATCTTCCAGTATGGTACGGATTTCATCAACATCCGGTTTACTGCCTGAAATAAAGCGAAGACCAGTTTCTGCATCTGTCATAATGGAACAGAGAGGTTGATTCAGTTCATGTGTAAGGGAAGCAGACAGTTCACCCATAGTGATACATCTTGTAACCTGAAAAAGTTCTTCTCTTAATTTTCTATTTTTTTCTTCGTTTTTTCTCCTGCTCAGAGCAGAAGCTATAATATGAGCGATTAATATTAACTGTTTTACCAGTGGTTCAGGCCAGGAAAAAGCTTCTTTATCTATGGCAAGGGTAATAGCACCTGCTATTTTTCCTTCTACAGACATAGGAAGTACTATTTCATTTTTTAAAGATAATTTCAGATAATTCTCTTTATCGACAGGTGCATCTTCGGGTACATCCTTTAATCCCGCAATATTTACAATCCTCCCGGAAAGAATTTCAGAGGCAACCCAGGGAAAAGTCTTTTCATTCACCCATGAAGGCATAACTCTTACTCCAGGAGAATTATAACCACAGGTCTGTCTGAAGGTATTTTCCTCTTCAATAACTTCATAAATATAACTTCTGTCCAGATGTAAAAATTCTGTTACTTCCCTGAGGGCATTTTTTATTGCATTATCTATTTCATTGAAAGAGAGATTTAAAAAACCTGCTGAAAGTCTGGATATAAGTTCTTCAAATTTCAGCCTTTCCTCAAGAAGCTGCATGGTAATCCTGCATTCTTCAAGGATGATTTTCGGACATCTATTAAGAAGTTCAGAATTACATTTTTTTACCTTTTCATAAGTATCTTTATAAAAATGTTTTAACGAATCTTCAATTATCTTCATAAAATCCTTTCATGCCGATGATATATTATGTTCATGGATAATACAGATAAAATAAAAATTCAATAAATTTCATCTAAACCCTTTTTCCTTTTCAGAAACCCTATTTTCTATCTCAGAAACAGATTTAGATTCTTTATTTTCAGATATTTTATTTTCCGTCTTACAAATATCTTCACATGTTTCCTTTTCAGAATTTTTATTTTCCATGTGACTCTTATCGGCAGAAATCTCATCTTTCTTCGGAAGAGGTTCATCTGAAACAGTATGCCTTTTTATCCATCCTCTGAGTAGAACCTTCAGAACACATATAAGAGGTATGGCAAGAAACATGCCTGATGCTCCGTAAAGCTGTCCTCCTATGATTACAGCCATCATAATCAGTAAAGGACTTAAATTAAGGGTTTTTCCGTGAACTGTAGGATATAAATAATAGGAGTCAATAAGGTGCATGGCAGCTATTATTATTACGACCGATATAAAGGACACGAGAGGATCAGGAGTAAAGAGAGCCAGTATCAGAGCGGGACTGGGGCCAAGAATATTTCCCACATATGGTATAAAGGTCGTTATCGCTGTAAAAACACCTATTAACAGGGCAAATTTAATACCTGCGAAAAACAAAGCTGTTCCGGCAAGAGTTCCTATGACAGTACAGTAAACAACCACCGACCCTGTCGGTGGCTTTGGGGGACAAGACAACACCTCCTGACAATGTCATTCGTCGTTGTCT
>JBEHWO010000677.1:0-2691 GCA_040217695.1 Vulcanimicrobiota bacterium
TAAAAACGAGATATTCATTATAGATAAACCAAAAAAAATCTAAAAAACGTTCTTAAAGAACCTTTTGACTTTTGTATACATTTGTTTATATGTTAATTTTTACTAAAAAAACTGGTACATTTTAAATTGCCGAAACCGGTACACTTTTGTTTGCCGTTGACAGCTGAATAATTTCAAGCCTTACTTCCCCTCTATATATTCTATTTCTTTACCATTCTAAATACAGATTTTTAGTGTGGTTGATTTAAAGAAGCGAGTAGAAATACAAATACAATAAAACCTACACTTAATAAAAATAATATTATAGGTATAAGCATTGTTAAACCGGAAAGTGTTGCTAAAGTTATAAAACAACCTTTAATTATATTATCTGTTTCTTTTTTATTCATTTCTTTCAATTTATTTGTCGGATCTTCACGAATAACTGTACAGGCAGTTACTTTACGTGCAGTTACTTTTGAAGGAATATTTATAATATCTTCATGTTTATCTCCAATTGTTTTATCTAAAGGAGTATCTCCATCATTATCCTCTATTATCTCTGGCATTTATTTGAACACCTCCCTTTAAAAAAATTTTCAGTACCTCTTTTCTTACTGTATAAAATAAGCAGCAATTTTCGCATCGTCCCTGGAAATCTTCCCATTGGAAACAGAAACTGCTTTATAATAATGTCCATTAACAGGCCATTGTTTCCATTTTAAGAAATTTTTTACTTTATTTTCCAGACCTTTTACATCCTTATTCTCTAATTACTTATCCTGAGATTTCTTTACTTTCCTCACTGCTATCTGCCAGTTTAGCTGTCTTCAAATTGTCTGTTAATACAGTGTCCCAATTTACACAGAATTTCATAGCAGGATATGGCTTGCTTCCATAATTACACTTAATCGGAAGTTTCTTCTGGACCATCTGTTTTTATTCGTATCTCTCCTCCACACTTTGAACAAAAGGTACTTTCTTTAGGAAGTAAAGCACCACAGGCACATTTTAAGACTTCATCACCTTTATTTAACCCCTGAAGTATTCCGATCTTGACACTCTCAGCCATCCTTTCTCTTGATTTCTGCATAAGCATTATACAACCGATAATATTTATGACGATTGAAATTAAAAACATAGGAAGACCACAAATTGCACCAAACCCAGTCATACAAAGGAGAAGACCTAATATAATACCTATAGTGCTAATAAAAATTAATACATATTCCATATAACTACCCTCCTCAAAGGAATTTTTTTATATAAACCTTTTAAAATGAATACTTACATTTATTTTCCTACAATTATCTTGCCGGTTTCATTACATTCTTTGCATGGGATTTTACTGGTACCATTACATATGCTGCATATGCCAGTTCCTTTACAATCTGCACATTTACCTGAACCATCACAACTCAAGCATTTATCCTCATCTATTATAATAAGGCCATGAGGCTTCCCATCACCTCTACATCTAGAACATATACTATTACCATTACATGTATAACATTTACCAGCAACACATTTAAAACATTTTATATATCCATTACCTTCACATTTCAGACATGGTAATTCCTTTGTTATCCACTTAAAATCTTTGCTACAACTCCGACATGTTGTCGCTTTATCTCCTACCTGGCTCTTACAGTATGGACAGACAGGAACATAAGCAGTAACTAAAAAACTTTGCCGTAAAACAAACTCCACTTGCTTTTTAGGGGTAAAACAACCTATTACCAGTAATGTCAGTAAAATTATGATGGCTGAGAGGCTAATAAAATAATATTTTTTCATGTTAAATTCTCCTTTTTATTTTAATTTTTCAAATTATTAACAATAAATATTTACAGGAAAAAAATTTGTTTATAACGATCTATAAAATATTGCTGATTTTTCGGATCCTTTGTAAAACTAAACATTTCTTTTACTGCACACTGCACTTTTTTAAACTTATAATCCAATGCTTCATAAACCATCCCCATACATCCGCTTTTAATAAGGAACGATAATTAAATAACTGTCTCAGATATATTAGCACAGAGGGTCTCAGATATATTAAATCGTGACGCGTAACGCGTAACGCGAGGAAAAAGACAATTAATAAAATTCTATTACTAATCTTTTTTATTTCATACCGCTTCTGCAATACAACACCGGAATACAGAGTTCCATTCATGTCAGTTGCAATAACTTCTCCTCCACAACCTCTGCAAATTTTTGCTGAATTATTACTTTTCTTGCCACAATTTTCACAAAATACAGCCATCTTTACACCTTCTGCACTGTAGTGGACAAACATCGCCACGATAGTAATTACTGTTTAATCGGCCTGTGTTCAGTATATTTGTCATCAAATGCTACCTCCTGACTAAAAAAATATCCCCCTCTATATATAAAGAGTCAAAAAATTGCATTTTTCCAAAAAAAATTTTAAAATTATTATTATTTTTTTTATAATTTCAAAAAAAGGCATCAGATAAGGATTTTTTATGGATTAAAAACAAAAAAAGCCAGTGCATATAGAAAACAAACTGGCTTTTTTTGAGAAATTAACCTTCAAACTCATATAGATTACCTTTCTCTCATATGATATAATTTATATCTAATATTTTAAAACTATTTTTTTGAAGAAGGCCGCTCCAGGTACGCAGTAGGCAAACTTTGTAACCCAGGAGGCGGGCCTTCCTTTTTTAATACTAATAATTATGA
>JBEHWO010000678.1:0-2691 GCA_040217695.1 Vulcanimicrobiota bacterium
GTAATGCCACCACGGTCATTAACGGCTTTCTGAAGGCCACCTCCCTGTTTGACTATATCATAAAGAAAACGCAATACATCAAGAAAATTTGACTTTCCACATGCATTTGGGCCTACAAGAAAAATTCTCTCTCCCATATCGACATCTACAGATCTAAAATTTCGCCAATTTTTCAGGCTTATATGAGAAACTATCATATTTTATACCTCAAATAATTATTTATTCTAAAATAAAATCAGTCAAACTGTTAGTTTTACAGCTTTTTTCCAGTCACCTGCATCAGCCAGATACCTTACAACAGTCCTTTCTTCTCTTACATCCATATTATTAAAAGGATCCTGGATTATATGAAGTTCCGGACTGATTTTACACTTATTTACTATATAAAGCCAGTAAAGATGACGAAGTCTATCTGCTTTTACCCATTCGTTCGTTGTAAGAGCAATTGCTCCGTCAGATGCCCTGCCTTTTACTTCTATATAACGTATATCTTCCCCGTCAGGAGAAACTGAACGAATATCAAATCCAAGATTCTGTGAACTTACATCCTCTGTAATACGTCCTTCTTTCCTTTCATATTTCATGGCATATTCCATAGCAATAAGTTCAACCTCATCATCCCTGTGCATGGTATCTTTTAACTGAGGATCTTTAATTAACATAGGGAAAACAGCAGTTAATCCAATAATTTCAGGAGCTACAGGGTATATCTCTTTTTCCTTTTCTACTTCATTCAATCGTTCTTTTTTCCTTATTTTAATATTTGCAAGCCTCTTCTTTTCTTCACTTATGGCAAGAAGCATATCTTCACCGGAAAAAGATCTTTCTTCATACTGCATAAGCTTTTCAGTACTTTTATTTATAAGAACCTTAAAGGATTCATTCAAATATTTTTCTTTTATTTCCATTTCATGGAGACGTTCTTTTTTTATTTCTTCAAGATATGAAGAAGAAATATTTTTAAAGAAAAAGCCTTTAATTTCTTTATTTTTTGCTGTTTTCTGCGACAGTTCTTTAATAGAATAATCATTATACCCTGCCGGCTTTAAATCATGAAGAATAAAAGCACCCGCTGACTGCATATGCCCGTTACTTTTCTCTTTAATAGCAAATATACGGCGGGATATTTCTCTTCCAAGACCATCTCTTACAGTACCTTCTACAAACCATAAAAGGTATGATTCTTCACTTCCAGGATCCTGAAATATGGCTCCCTTTTCAAGATGGGGAATAGTTTCTTTTAATGTTTCTTCCAGAACTGATTCAAATAAAGAATGGCCGGGAGAGAAAAGATGAACCTTTGAAGGATCATCTTTATCCAAGTCTTCTTTACGGAAAGTAAAAGCCGGATATGAAGACTTTACTTCTCCAAATCTGCGACGGAATATACGGTCATCTTCTCTGCGTAATTTCTGGGAAACTTTCTCCAGTCTGAAGCGTCCGTCTGCACGTTTTTGAATTTCTTTCCCGTCAGAAATAAAAGAATAGGCATCAGTAAAATATTTTTCAATATATTCAGGCATAAGCCTCTGTGCTCTTGAATGATTTTCTTCATTTTTTATATCGGGAAGATTTACATAACGTTTTGCAAGACCCAGTTCTTTTGCTTCTTCTATTGTTTTCTGGTGTTCTTCACTTACAGCCTTATCAATGGACTTAATAACATCAGTAAGTTTTCTCCTGTTAGAAATGCAATCCATAATAAGTTCACTCAACTTTATATTTGAATCATCTAACAGATCTCCCAGTATATCAAAAACCCTGTCTGATCCTAAATCTTTTTTCATTCTTTCTATTTTTTCCAGGAGTTTACCAAGTACATCACCTTCACGGGTATCTTTTGCTACCATATTGAATATAAAAACTTCGTTTTTCTGCCCGATACGATGGATACGACCCATTCTCTGTTCAAGGCGATTGGGATTCCAGGGAATATCATAGTTTACCATCTGATTACAGAATTGAAGGTTAATCGATTCACCGCCAGCTTCAGTGGCTATCATAATCTGACAGGTTTTATCCTGTTTAAACAGTTCCTGTGCTTCCCTGCGCTGGTCCAGACTTTTAGATCCATCTATAGTTACGACTTTAAATCCCTGGCGTGTCAGGTTTTCTACAAGGTAATTCAACGTATCTTTTGCTTCAGTAAAAATAAGAAGTTTTTCTTTTCGTTCAATAATACCTTCTTTTTTCATTACTGTATCCATAAGTTCCAGAAGCTTTGTTTCCATACCACCTGTTTCAACTTCAAAAGCCTGTCCTGCCAGATCAGCGAGAAGCTCTATTTCTGTTTCAAGTTCCTCTTCTGAATCTGACATAGAAAGCCTCTCTAATAATTCTTCTTCCACACCCCAGCGCTGCATTTCTTCCATATCATCAAAATTATCAATATCAATACCTTCTGACGTCAGCTTATCTTCATCAAACAGAAGCTCTTTTCTTATTGATTTATATCTTTTCACTTCTTCCAGTAATTCGCTGAGCTTTTTCTTTCTTCTCTCTAAAGAAAGTCTAATTGCTCTTACAGATGATGCAAGACGACGTTGAAGAAGCATCATAACAAAACCAACACTACGTTTACCCTGCTGTATAGCACGATTAAAATGGTCTGATACATAACTGGTAACAGATTCATATAATCTTTTTTCTGCTTCAGAAAGCTCTACATAGACAGTTTTAGGAGTTCTTTCC
>JBEHWO010000679.1:0-2686 GCA_040217695.1 Vulcanimicrobiota bacterium
GTTTTACATTCTATTGCTTCTAAAAGCCATGCAGACGCCTGACGGAACATACCTTTTACCGAACTTACCATAATACCTTTTTGACTTTGTTTTTTGAAATTTTTATCCAGATAAATAAAATCTTCATTAACAATTTTTTTAAAGCCTTTTTTCTTTATTATTATACCTATTAATTCAGATACTCCTAATGGCTGAGACTGAAGGAAATATGAGGGGGTACCGGGAAATTTAGAAATTATATTAAATACTAATGTATCTTTAAACGATTTTTTTGTTTCACAATTTTGTCTCATAGATGCTGAATGACAACAATTAATTTTACAACTATCAACGCGTGTAAGAATTTTTGACTGAGAGCTAAAAAAATCACTAAGAATATTAGAGAGAGAGTCTTTATATAAAGGTGTATTATCATCTAATTCGTCTAATTTTCTAGCTCTATCTTTTTCTAAATGTTTATTTATATTAAATAATGGTAATTGTGATGATTCTAAAATTTTTTTCTTTTCTTCGTCATTAATTGAGGCTTTAGCCAATTCTTTTATAAACTCGCTACGTGTTAATCTATGATTTAATATATTTTCATTTTTCTCTAAAACTTTTTTTACTTCCTGTGGTATTTCTTTTAAGTTAAGTTCATATCCATCTGACATTAAAAACTCTGGTGTTTTATCACCCATCTTATAATATTTATTATCATAAAAATTAAATAAATCCAAAATATGTTTCTGAGTTATACATATATCATAATCATTAAATTGAAGAAGACACCACCAACCATTGTGATTATTATGATTGACATCACTTATAAATGGACATGTCTTTTCATTACTCCAGCATCCCACAGGGCAGGATTTCAGAAAAGTCTTTATATATTTTTTGTTCTCAAATACTTTCGGTATTACTACCCCTTTCCATCTTCTATAATGCTTTCTATTTGCTTCTTCTGTAGAAATACTAGGAAAAGTTTTATTTAAGTTATCAGAAAACTGATTATTATTTTTTATCTTATTATCTTTTATATAATCACTCTCAAAACCATGCCCTTTCTCCCCCTTATTTGTTCCGAAAGCCAATCTTCTTATTGCTATATAAGGATTTTCTCCTATTTTTATCTTGTCCTCTTGAGACATTTCGCATCTTAAAGCACCTTTCAGAGTAAATTCGAACTCTTCTAGACCTAAAAAAGTATTATAGTCTGATTGGATATTATTCATATCCACTGTACAGAGCATACAACACTGTCTGAATGTAGGTTTAAGAAGAGACTCAAGTGCAAGCCACTGATAAATAAGACGATAATTAATGTGTTTATCTTCGTCAGGGTTAGATGAATGCTCTATTATTAAACTATATTCCTCATCGTTAAGGTTATTTCTTCTATTTTTAAGTTCAGGTTTTGAATATGTGTCTTTTATCTTTTTCATAGAAATCAGCTTAGGAATATTAATTTTTTCTGATTTTAATTTTTTAATTTTTTCAATAGTTTCATCTGTTATTGTAAATTGTGCCACAGTATATTCAGGTTTAGTACCTCTATAACCCTCTATATTTCCAAATAAATTCTTTCTACTCATACAAAAACCACCTGCCCGAAGCCAAGATAAGTAAGATCAGGATTGCCTATACCATAAATAAAAATCTGTTTATCTATTGGATTTTCCTCTTTAAGATAAAAAGTTCCTTCTATAACCGGCGTAGAGATAAAAGTATCTTTTTTATAATTACAAAGATCACCATTTAAATCAAGATAAAGCCCTTTTCTTTTCATTTCCATATAAGTTTTCCCGTATAATTGTGTTTTTTCACATAGAGAGATTAAATATTTTGCATCCATTCCCGGCAAAGTAACACGAGTGGATGAGAAAGGAATTGGCGTAATGGTTTTTATTATTTTCCCGGTGGAAATGGCATGTTCCACAACTATTTCAATATCTTCTACTTTAAAATCCAAATTGTTCAGATTAACATTTAACTCTTCCAGAGAAAATCTTTTATTCACAAGGGATTGTAAATTTTTTAAATTATTCTCAGAAATTTTATTTTTAAGATTTTTTATAGTTTCATCTGTTACTTTAAGCCATGCCGTAGGAAGAGATAAAAGAAAATTCTCTTCAATTGGATATTCATACATTATTTCTCCATCTACCAGGGCATCTGTTCCTTTTCCTCCAAAAGGAGACATGGGAAGTAATTTTAATAATTTAGCAATAGTATCCTTTAATTCCTCCGGCAACCTTATAAATCCATAATAATTAATAAAAGGATTATGCATCTGCAGACTGTAAAGATGTCCTTCCTCTACAGTTCCTTTGGTATTAATAGAAGTTCTGGTAATGGTTGTAATAAGTTCTTGCTGTGCAGTATTTGCTAATTTATTATAAAATAAAGCATTGTATTGTTCGTTTTGTGCAAATGTATGCCTATCCATATCTGGAATAAAAGGAGAAATTCTAAAGGTTCTATTCTTTATAGCTATCAGGAGTTTTGCATAAAAGCAGCCTTCGTTACATTCAGGATCTTTGTTATTTTCAATAAAAGATATGCATTTATCAACATCTCCTTTAGGATGTGGACAGAAGAAATTCAAAAAGGTCCTGATCAGAGAACCGTAAACCGTAGTTCCCGGTATATAAGAGAAAATTCTCTTATTTAATTTTCCCTTCTGACCTCTTTCTTTACCAGG
>JBEHWO010000680.1:0-2684 GCA_040217695.1 Vulcanimicrobiota bacterium
AAAATAAAAAATAAATGGGGGATATAGGATAATATAGAACTCCATATTACATTAAGCCATGAAAAGATATAACGTAATAGATGAGAACCTAAATGCCTTGTCCATACGAAAAAGCTGAAAATCAAAGAAAGATATATATAAAAAATTATAAACTTTGCAAATAAAATAGAGAATTTTACAATAACTACTATGATTTCTATAATTTTAGCTCCTGAGAGAAGAACAAGGTTTTGAAACTTCAAATCAGAAATACGTGTACCTTCCCACACATCGATCTTTTTATAGATATAACTTAAAAATTTATTCAATATTTTAAAAGTAAATATAAAGATCAATGTAGTAATTAAAGAAAGAATAATACCCAGTATAATAGTTTTAATACTTCTTGCATTCCTGTAATCAGTTACTGTATTTCTGATTTTTTCAGCATATTCTTCTGCAATCTGAATTCCATCCAAACCTGAAAAAATTCCATCTTCATTCCTTACAGTCATTATAATAATATTTTTATATATAATACATGGTTGACTGTTTCTTATTTCTACTTTGATTTCTTCAGGATTAAATGATGGATCTTCTGAAATTTTTTTTAATCTGTCTGTTACAATACGGGCCCTTTCTTCAGGGGAAAAATTTCCAAGAGGATTATTTATAAAAAAAAGTTCTTCTTCATAAAAAACAACAGGTGCCTTATTAATATCAGAATTTACGGAAAGGTTCTTCACTGAAGGAACGGATGTTACAGAATGGCTTTCGGAAGGAACGGGTGTTACAGAAGGACTTTCGGAAGGAACGGGTGTTACAGCTAAAATTTTATCTATCTGTTCTCCGGAAGATAGTATTGCCAGAAATAATAATAAACATAATATGTTCTTCAGAGAAAGTTTTATAAGTTTCATAAAAATCTCCTTTTATTCTTCACTTGTTTTATATAATTCTTTATCTTCAAGAAAATTCTTTTCTATATATATACTCCTGGAAGGATAGGCCAGATCAAGAGAAAGATCATCCAGAATATTCATAATTTTAAGATTTACATCATGCTGAATCTCAAGATATTCATTCCATAAAGTAGTGTTTGTAAAAAAATAAAGAAAAATATTAAAAGAACTCTCTCCGAATTCTGTGAAATAAACATGAATTATTTCACCGTTTATGCCTTCATGATGGCCAAGCATTTCTCTGAGCTTTATGCACAGTTCATTAATCTGAGAAGGCCCGGCAGAACATAAAAGACCGAGTTTAAAAGTCATGACCTTTTTTTTCATTAAAGATTTGTTTGTAATAGCTTTTGCAGCAAGAACGGAATTGGGAATGGTTACAAGAGACTGATCGGCAGCTCTGATTTTTGTACATCTTAACCATATATCTTCTACAGTTCCTTCAACATCGCCTGTTACTATATAATCACCTACCGTAAAAGGTTTATCCAGAAATATAGTAATAAAACCGAATATATTTGCAACGAAATCCTTACCTGCAAGGGCAAAGGCAAGACCTCCTATACCGAGTCCCGCAACAATACCTGTCACATTATAGCCCAGTTCCTGAAGGCACATGATAGAGCCAGATATTACTACAACAGTTTTAACAGTATTTTCCGCAAATACTATTATATAATTATCCAGTTTTTTCTCTCTCTGTTCATTTATATTCCTCAGAAGGGATGCAGTAACATTCAATACCCTGTATAAGGCCCATGTGACTATAAAAATCAATATTATACGTTCCAGATTATTTACAATAAGAAATAACTTTTCCGCACCGAGTATATAAAAACTCAGCCACAGAGATAGAAAAGTAAACAGCAAATCAAAAGGCGCTTTCAATTCTCTAACAATATTTTCGTCGAAAGAAAAACTCACCTTTGATGTTAATTTTCTGAGAATTTTAACAGTGCAGTTTCTTATTACTCCTCTCAATAACAGTAACAATATAAAAACTACCAATGCAAGAACTATACGGCACAGGTCAATCCCCATAAATTTGTAGCATGAAAAATTATTTAATTTTGAAAATAATTCTGTCAATCTATTCATTTTTTTCTCCTTTATTACAGTGTATTTCATAACTTATGGACTGTAAGAAAATAACTCTGGCAAATTATGGTTTTTCTCCTCGCGTCACGCGTTATGCGTTACGCGTCACGATTGTAAATATGATAAGGTTATTTTGTTACAACCCCTTATTAGAATTTAAGTCTTCGTGACGCGTAACTCGTGACGGGTTTAATCACTGAACATCCTGCATCACGCTTTACATATTATAAGGTCATTATTTATGGATAGTTATGAAATTAACTGAAAATTTTTCATACCTGCAGGACAGATACATGGAGAATTATTATATCAAATAACTTATTGGAGGGGAATAAGTTGACAGATATTCAATAAAAGTGTATAATATAATTGTGTCTATAGAAACAATTTCTATCGAAATAAAACTTCCACGCTCTTCAAAGTACTTTTCCAGAACTTCTAACAAAAATACTAATTCGTCTTATTTTTGATATAATATGATGTAAAACAGGTTAATTTCGCACATCATAATATTACCGGGGTGAGCATAAATAACACTTAGGGACTGTAAGAAAATAACTCTGGCAAATTATGATTTTTCTCCTCGCGTGACGCGTAACGCGTTACGCGTCACGATTGTAAATATGATAAGGTTATTTTTTTACA
>JBEHWO010000681.1:0-2683 GCA_040217695.1 Vulcanimicrobiota bacterium
TAAAGGAAGATTGATATCTGAGATATCTAAAATTTCGGCAATCTGATAATTTTTTTCTGTTTTCTCTAAAAGTAAAAACAAAAAAATAGCCGGGGAGGCGGGGAGATAGGGTTAAAAGTCTTATGCTATAAGGTTTTATAGCCGGGGAGGTAACCGGGGAGGTGCCGGGGAGGCCGGGGAGGTGCCGGGGAGGTAACCGGGGAGGTATAATTTACTTATAATATAAGAGTTTATTATATATTATTATAAGACCTCCCCGCCTCCCCGGTAAAAAATTGCGTTTTTCATGGGGAAAAAATTGAAAAAAAATATTTTATCAGTGTAGATAAACTTTTATTTCCAAGATTCCTGAAGGCATCGAATTAAAAAAAATATTTTGTTCATTTTAGATAAATTTTTAATCCCATAGATCTCTGAAGGCATCCCATTGAAATTTTATCATTCTAACCATTTTACTTCTAAATCCGATTTTGCATTGGTTATGCTCTTTTTCGGTCTGTATCCAGTTTCTATCTTTAAAAATTTTTATGACAGAAGAAAAATCAAATTCGCTTTTTTTAATTATCTCTTTAAATTTGTGAGGGAATATTCCTATATATTCTCCTTCTCTTATTACTCCAAATACCTCTCCTTTTTCTACTGTTGCCAGTTGATCCTGTCTGTCAAAATTATTCTGATTTCCCTGAACCCAGGAGATTATATGTTCTAATGCCCTTTCAGGGTAATTTCCTCTTTGTCTGCTTTCTCCGCAGGCAGATGTAAAAATATTTCTTACAATCTTCTCCGGGTTTCCTCCGAATTTGAAGAGTTTTTCTGCCAGTCTTCCTGCTACCTGAACAGCTGCAAGGTACTGAGCCATACGATCAGATATATTATCTTTACCAAGTCTGGCTAATTCCGATGTTATCTCTCTATACTCTTCTCTGAGGATTTTTGGTGATTCATGATATCCGCTGTTTATGATATCGTTAATGAAAAGAGGCCCGGCAAGGCCGTAATTGGAATGGATATCTGCCTTTATTTTATAGATAAGCTCTGACTGTTTATTTGTTTCAAAAGGAGAACCGTAGAGCTCTATTATTCTTGCTTTTGCTCCTTCATATTCGGTAATTTCACTCAGTTGTCTTTCACCGGTTGAAAAAGCTACTGTACGCCAGTTTGATGTTTTTTGCATGCCCTTTATGGCACCTCTTATTCTTCCCATTCCGTTTCCTATCATATAAATAGCTTTTGCCTGTATTTTTTCATTGGCTGTATGAGAATCATCAAGTAATATCGGGAGATGATTAAAGGTACAGGCGACTCTTTCTATGGATACTTTAGTTGCATCCCAGGGAAGGATCAGACCAGATTTTTCTTTTACCGGTAATCCCCATACTGAAGCAGTTATTTCTAATACACTTGTTTTGCCGGTAGAGGTTAATCCCCAGTTATCTATGATGAAATTCGGAGCGTCAAGAAGTTCAAGCAGTGGAGCAGTAAATGAAGCATAGATATGAAACATAACTCGTGGAAATTTAACGCACAGGTTTATAGCTCTAAGCCAGTTTTCAAGAGTTCCTTCTGATCTTAAAGCTTTTGCAAGTCGTTCATCTCCAAGTCCTTCCGGTTCAAATACTATTGAAATATCTGTGCCGTATGCTTTATCAGGCATTACGAAAAATGGAGCCCCTTTTTCTTTCTTCCATCCAAAACCTGATATGGTTGTCTGTTTTGGAAGTTTTTCATCATTCAGTGCTTCAAAACTATGTATGAAGTTGACTATGTCTTTACAGTTCAGAGAGTCTACAGGAAAGCCCATTCCTGAGAGATTAACAATTTTTCTATGATCCATTAAAATTGCTCTTTCCTGATATTCTGTTTTCCATTTTTTATTTCTTAAGTAAGTAAGTTCAAGTTTTTCCTGTCTCGTATCTATATTTTCAGATCTTGAAGATACATAGAAAGGTGCCGGAGCTACAATTATTTCTTTCGGTCCTTCTTTTGTTTGACTTAATTTTATAAGGTTCCCGGAGTTTAATATCCACCCGGTAGGGGTCATAAAATCTTCCTGTGCCGGAGCATTTGGCAGGAAACTCTTTAAAGGCAGAGGTTCTAAGCCTTTAATTTCTTGATAGTATTGTTTTTCTATAAGGTTAAGTACATAGTTTTTATCTATATTTAGAGGTCTTGTAGCCAGGTCTACAAAAGATTCCAATGTAAGTCCTTTATAGTTTTTAGCTTCTTCGCAGATTGCTATTTTGGCTTTTTCTATGCCTTCTGTGTTGTCTAATGTATATTTGTTTAAAAATTCTCTTGCAAGCCATTCTGAGGATTTACAGGCATTTTTTATACATTTCTGGTAGTCACTGAACCCATAAGATCTTATATATTCATCTGGGTCATTTCCGGAAGGTAATCTTACTACTAAAGAGCAGAGTCCGATTTTTTCAGCATATTTGATAGCTTCACGTGTTGCTTTTTTGCCGGCTGTATCCTGGTCAAAACTCAGGTACAGCACTTTTGCTCCTGCTTTTTTTAGAGTTTCAAGTTTTCCAAGTTTCACATCGGACCCGCCGAAACATACGAATTCTGCTGTTTTATTATGCAGTTTTAGAGTTTCAACCTGTGAAGTAAGCCAGTCAAATTCACCTTCCTGACAGACTGCTCTTTCCCCGTCTTTTATTGCTATGTTACAGCACTC
>JBEHWO010000682.1:0-2682 GCA_040217695.1 Vulcanimicrobiota bacterium
TAGCTATGTATTCTCCTTCTCTTATTACGCCAAAAATTTCTCCTCTTTCTACTGTTGCCAGTTGGTCTTGCCTGTCAAAACTATTTTGATTCCCCTGAACCCATGAAATGATATGTTCTAAAGCTCTCTGCGGGTAATCTCCTCTTTCTTTATTTTCTCCACAGGTGTATTCAAACATTTTTCTTACAATTTTTTGTGATTCTCCACCAAAATGAAAGACCTCTTCTGCTATTCTTCCTGCTACCTGGATAGATGCAAAATATTGTGCCATACGATCTGAAACATTGTTTTTTCCTAACTTTGCCAATTCAGATGTAGCCTGTCTGTATTCTTCTCTTAAAACTTTGTTTGATTCATGATAGCCTTTGTTTAATAGTTCTTCAATAAAAAGTGGTCCCGCAAGGCCATAGTTGGCATGAATATCTTCTTTTATTTTATATATGAGTTCTGATTTATTTTCTGTGTCAAATGGTGAGCCGTATAACTCTATTATTCTTGCCTGTGCTCCTTCATATTCTGTTACTTCGCTTAACCTTCTTTCACCTGTAGAGAAAGCAACAGTCCTCCAGTTTGATGTTTTTTGAATGCCTTTTAGAGCTCCTCTGAATCTTCCCACACCATTTGCAAGCATATAGAGAATCATTGCTATAACTTTTTCATTTGCAGTTTGAGAGTCATCCAGGAGTATAGGCAGGAAATTGAATAGACATGCAAGACGTTCTATTGATACTTTAGTTGCATCCCAGGCAATGATTAATCCTCCTAATTCTTTTATAGGCAGTCCCCATACTGAAGCAGCTATTTCTAAAACAGTTGTTTTTCCTATAGAGGTTAATCCCCAGTTATCTATTATGAAGTTTGGAGCGTCAATTATCTCTAATAGTGGAGAAGTAAGGGAAGCGTATATATGAAACATTACTCTGGGATAATCAATACATCGTCTTATTCCTCTAAGCCAGTTATTAAGATTCCCCTCTTTTCTTAAAGCTCTGGCAAGTCTTTCATCTCCAGGGCTTTCCGGCTCAAATACTATGGCTCGATTTGTGCCATAGGCTTTCTCAGGCATTACGAAAAAAGGAGAGCCTTTTCCTTTTTTCCATCCAAATCCGGAGATAGTTGTTTTCTTTGGAAGTATTTTGTCATTGAGGGCTTCAAAGTTATTGATAAAGTTAACTATTTCTTTGCAGTTAAGGGAGTTTACAGGGAATCCTTTTCCTGCCAGTTGAACCACTTTTCTATGATCTAAAAGTGTTGCTCTCTCTTCATAGATGGTTTTCCAGGATTCATCTCTTAAGTAGGTTAATTCAAGTTTCTCCTGTGCAGAATCCAGGTTTATAGATCTTGAAGATGCATAAAAAGGTGCTGTTGCTACTAATGTTTCTTTCAGTCCGTCTTTATTTAAAGAGAGTTTTGTTAATCCGTTCAGGTTAAGTATCCAGCCGGTAGGGATCATAAAATCTTCCAGTGCCGGTATAGTCGGTATATAATTTTTTAATGGTTTTGTGTCCTGCTTTTTATTTAATTCCTGAAATCTCTGTTCTATCCTCTGGCGGATAAGTTCCTGATCTATTTTTAATTCTTTGGCTGTAGATTCAATAAAAGAATCCAGGATAAAGCCTTTATGATTTTTAGCTTCTTCTATAAGGTCTACTTTAGCTTTTTCTATGTTTTCTTTATTCAGGTTGTGATATTTCTGAAAGAATTCCTGCTTAAGCCATTCTCCGGCTATGGATGCGTTTTTAACACAGTTTTTATATGCTTCTAATCCCTGAGATTTTATAAAATCATCTGGATCTGAGCTGGCAGGAAGATTTACTACAAATGGGCATAAGTCAAGTTGTTCTGCAAGTTTAATGGCTTCTTTAGTGGCTTTCTTTCCGGCCAGGTCTGGATCGAAAGAAAGATAGAGCACTCTTGCTCCTGCTCGTTTAAGTGTTTCCAGTTTTGCAGGTTTCACGTCAGATCCGCCAAAACATATAAATTCGCCGGTTTTATCATACTGCTTAAGGCTTGCTACCTGAGCGGTGAGCCAGTCAAATTCTCCTTCAAGGCAGACAACTCTTTCACCGTCTTTTAATGCAATGTTGCAGCACTCTAAACCCATTACAGCTCTGTCTTTAATTTCACCTTTAAATCCTTTCTGGTATTTAATTTCTTTAACTTTGATAGATGGTTTTCTTCCCTTAAAGCCGAGAGTATTTCCTATCTCATCTTTATAAGTAAATATGAGGCAGCAGTTTTGAAAACATTTTTGTAATACATTGCTTTCCTGTATGATTTCAGAGCTAAAACCTTCTGAAATCAGGTATTGTTCTATAGTTTCTATTGATGGATAAAAACCTATCATGGGGAATCGTGAAAGATATTTTAGCGGTATTCCTCTTTGTTCCAGATATGCTCTTGTGCTTTCCGCCCATGAGCTTTCCAGAAGCTGTTTATGAAGATATCCTGGAATATTATTTTTTAATTGCTGGATCTCATGCTGATGTTCATAATATTTTTTTTCTTCCGGCGGGAAATCTATTTGCAGTCCTCCGTTAAGACTGGATAAAGTATTAAATACCTGCCAGAAGTCTCCGCCTTTTACCATGCAGTCTTTATATCCTGAGTGTATAGCAGCTGCATTAAACCATGTAAGATGATATCCGCAGGACTGGCATTTGCCTGCCGGTATGCCTTCTT
>JBEHWO010000683.1:0-2681 GCA_040217695.1 Vulcanimicrobiota bacterium
TTAGTTCAATTTCCAGATGCTCAAAAGATTGTTTTACATCATTTATCCTGACTATCTCTTCAGGAATAAGTGTATTTTTTCTTTTTATATTTTCGGCGAGATTACCTGTTATATCAATAATCGTAAGTTCTGTCTTTTCTTTTGTTTTTATAGTAGAAATTATACCTTCAAGTGTTTCCCTGCTGCCCGAGTCTTCTCCATCTGTAAAGCACAGAATAAGAGTTTTATCTTTACTGGTTATATTTTCAATAACATCTTTTAAGCAATCCCATATTTTTGTCCCCCCATTGAAGTTTAAATTCATAGTATTCAAAGCTTTTACAACATCAGAAGGCTCATTATAACTACCATACTTTATGAGCCGATCATTAAAAAAGCAAAGATCAAAAGTAAGTCTGTGGTTATTGTCTGATAGTATTGTTATTAATTTTTCTTTCAAAATCGCAAATTTTGATTTATTTGTTCCTCTTACATATTCCTTCATACTACCGGAAATATCCATAACTATTATAGCATTTGTCATAACATATTTCTCCCCCTTGTTTTATTTTCCTCATTCGAGCTATACAATAATATTGAAATGAAAATCCTGTAAATTATCTACTTGCAGAATTTTCTGACTTACCTGCTTTTCAGATGACTATAAACTCCTCCGATTTATGTTTTTTTTGTAATGTTAAATGTTTTACCTTTTGTCCTTTCCATTTATTAAAAGCCAGCATGCTTCAATTTTATTAAGTCCATGATTATTTAGATTGAATTCTCCATCACATTTATAAAGCAATTCTGTATAAAAAATTGCAGTTACCATACGTCCAAGAGAACAATATGCCTCACCTCTAGCTGGATCTGCATTAGGAAGTATCCAGGCAAATAAATTTACAATATCCATGTTTAGTACGGCACCGTAAACAATAGAACCATATCTGAGAGCAAAACTTTTCCATTCATCAGTTTTCGAAAAATAACTATCTCTAGCTTTTTCAAATGCTTCTAAAAATTGTTCTCGAGTCATTTTTATACGTGAAAGGACTTTTTCTTCAATCTCTTCCCAGCGAATTATAGCTTCTTCAACAAGAGGTTTCATGCTGGCAGGCATTGTTTCAATTAAAAATCCTTCTTGCATATAATCAAGTGGATTATCTTGCCATCTTTCAGCAGTTTTCATATCTTCAGCGACTACCTGTCTTACACAGGTATTCCACAATTCTCTTTCTAAACGGTTAATTGGAGATTCTGCTTTCATAAATTTACCTCCGAAAATACTATTTACATTTTTTATTTTACACTACATTCCTTTCAAGCGTTTATAATAGGAATTTACATACCTCATTAACCCATTCTTCTTCATTTTTTCCCTGTGGATGTTTAGCTACAACGAATTTAAATTGATGTTTTACAGATACACTATGTTGACCATAGCTTTCAACATAATTAGAAGAAATATTAGTCCATTTAGCTCCTATTCCATCAAGAAAATCTTTAGCCCAATCCATACCAGTAAGAAATAAAACTTTCTTAGGCATATATGTTTCCAGCTCAACATTAAGTATTTTAATACAACCTGGTAATTGAAGTTTACAGAGAATATCATTGGGATTACCACCTTCACTGGGTGATACTTTATAAAGATTTGACCAGACTAAGTATGATGCCCATTGAGTTATATCAAAATTTTCCATATTTAACTGTATAACTATTTCTCTTATAACTCTCCAAAAAGCTGATAGCTTAGTATTATAAACTTCTGACTTCTCCCAATTATCAGTTACCCATGACATCGCGCAATCACTATTAAATACTTTTTCCGCAAATTCTTGTCTTTCCTTCTCTTTTGAAAGGTTATCAATAGTTATACTTGCTCTCCATCCGTTTACTGAGCGTCCAATAACCATTAGTTCTTTATTATATTTTTTCCCTTGCATTGCCATAAAGCCAGTCAATTCTTTATTAGCATTAGACCTTTCTAAGTTATTAATATTGCTCCCAATTACAGATAGAATTTCATTAATAAAAATACTTTTTTCTCCATTCTTATGGTAATTAATTTCATTATACATATTTTACTCCTTTCTGTTATATTAAAATTGTAACGCATAGTATATAATATTAGGCTTTTCGCATTATAATATTAAAATTCTATTTATACATCAAAATCTCCTTTTATATTATATTTTATATGTCGATAAAAAATAGAGTAAATATTCCTTAGGAATTTACTCCAAAACATTAAACAATAAATTTTTCTTTACTATAGCAAATAAATTAAAATACAAATAAAACAGGAATTGCACATTTTGAAAATTAAAAAATGCAAGATTAAGCATACAAGAGCCATGATTCGGTAGATTTATTTATTCTGACTCCTGGGCTCCTGTATTCTCTGTACATTTATAAAATTTTGCATAGCTCCTGATAAAATTAATAGGAATAAAAAATAATATCAGGTATTTACGGAATTCCCCAAATTTTAGATTTACTGGTATTTTTTATACAATGATTTTCCTTTCTATCTATATTTTGCGTAGAGAAAAAAGTAAAAATAAAACCATCTGCACTTTTCCATATCTCAAAAATCTTCTCCCTACTTCTTCTTATGTCATACCTCTGTTACCCATTATTCTTCAAAAAGTTCATCTAATTCTTTCATAAACCTTTTATGCCTTTCCGGCGATATATAT
>JBEHWO010000684.1:0-2651 GCA_040217695.1 Vulcanimicrobiota bacterium
TTCCTCCATTTTTTTACTTTTCCCTATAATATTATGGTACTGTCCTCTTTCCTGAAGTTTCCTTTCTGTCAGTACAAGTTCTGTTTCATCCTTTATTACAATAACTGCTCCTCCCGCTTCATCGGTTATGTTTATTAAAGGAGTTATATTCAGGGTAATTATTTGAAATGCTCTGCGGTTTAAATGACATTCAATACGGTATAATTCGGCATGTTCTTTTGTTTTAACAGTCTTTTCGAGAGCCTCCAGAAAGTCTTCTATGGCCGGGGAATTGAGTAGCTTTTTTAAAGAGGTGTTTCTGGAATCATCGGGCAGATTGAATATAATTTTTGCCGCTTCATTCAATTCCAGAATATTCAGGTCTTCATCTACGGAAATAATTCCGTCTTTCACACTGGCAAATATTGCCTGAAGATTCCTGCGATATCTTTCTTTTTCTTCTAAAATTCTTTTGTATTTCAGTGCTATTCTGGCTGCATGAATAATTTGTTCTTCTTTGACCGGTTTGGTTAAATAATCAAAAGCGCCGGATCTGATAGCTTCCACTGCAGTGTTAATATTGGGATAGCCTGTGAGCATTATAACAGGACAGATAAGATTTTTTTCTTTTATGATTTTCAATAAATCAATCCCTGTTTTTCCTCCAAGCACTATATCTGCAAATATCAGGTCAAAAACATGTTCCTCTATTTTTTTTAATGCCTCATTATAGTCACAGGCATCGTTCACCTCATAACCTGCTTCTGAAAGAAAAGACCGGAAAGTGTATCTCAGCCCCTTTTCATCGTCAACTATTAAAATTTTGGGTTTCATATTTTTTCTCAGGAACCAGGACATGGAAGGTAATCCGGGTTTTTCCATCATAAATTCTCCTCCACATATGAAGGTAAATCAATTGTTATCCTGGTAAAATTGCCTTCCTTGCTGTTTATTGTTAATCTTCCTTTATGAGTTTCTATGATACCATAGGTTATGCTTAAACCCAGGCCGGTGCCTATATCAGGAGGTTTTGTACTGAAAAATGGATTCTTTATCTTATCCTGTATATTTTCAGGGATGCCGCAGCCATAATCGCAAAAACTTATTCTCACATAAGGATTATTCTCTAATACTATTTCTTCTCCTGAGATTTCTATTGTTTTTTCAGGGTCATCTCCAGGATATTTTCTGTTCAGTGCATACTGGGCATTACTCAGAATATTCAAAAATACCTGTCTTATCTCAACAGGATTGGCAATTATCATGGATAAATCCTCCGGTAAGGTAATCTTCATCTTTATGTTGTTTTTTTTCAGGTTTATGTCTATAAGAGATATGGTATTTTTCATTACTTCATTAACATTGACAGGGTGTTTTTCATTGCTATCATGACGGGCAAAAGAGAGAAGATTCTTTACTATATGGGCAATACGGTCTCCTTCTGCTATAATTTCACCTGCTATATAATTCTCTTTATCTTCTTTTTTACTTTTATTTAATATTATCTGGGCATAATTGATGATGCTGTTTACAGGGTTATTTATTTCATGGGCCACTCCTGCGGCAAGTTCACCCAGAGAAGCCAGATGAGCTGTCTGCAGGGCTTTCTTCTCCAGATTTAATTTTTCAGTAATATTTGAAATGGCATGAAATTCATCCTGTATTTTCTTCAGCGATGTTTCTATCTGTTTTCTCACTGTAATATCAAGAACTGCAACCTGTATGGCAGGTTTACCCTGAAACATAAAAGAGGTTTCTGTTGTTTCCACGTCTATAATCCTGCCGTCCAGACTTATAAATCTCTGGTCAAGAGGAGGGGATTGCTTTATCTTACCTGTAACTAACTGTTCCATTCTTTCCATGATGATATTGTGATAATCACTGTGGGAAAAAAAAATTGACTCTTTACCAAGCAGGTCTTCAGGATTTTTTGCCCCCATGAGTTTTGCAAAGGTACTGTTAGAAAAAACAACTTTTTTGTCTACATCAATAAAAATTCCTGCAGGTGAGAATTCCACAAGGCTTCTATACCTTTCTTCACTTTCTCTGAGTAATTTTTCAACGTTTTTTCTTTCGCTGATATCTATAATACTTGTTCTGTACATTACTTTCTGTCTTTCTTCATCATAAACGGGAATACTCAGAAGTTCCACAAATATCTCTTTTTTGTCTTTTTTTATTAACCTTACCTCTGTCCTTAAACTTCTATTGTATTTTTTACACTGACACATATGAGAAAAGAATTTTTCGGAATTACTCATAAAAATATTAAAAGGTATGCCTGTGATCTGTATTTTCTCCATACCGAGCATTTTAGCTCCTGTAATATTGATTTCCTGAATGATTCCTCTGTCATCCAGCGTACAGTAACCTACCGGTGCAAAATCATAGAGATCCGTATAAGAAGCATAGAGTTTTTCCAATTTTTTTTGATTTTCCCTGAGTTCTAAATTCTGCATCTCCAGCTCTGTACGATAAACGTCTAATTCATGTGACACTGTTTTAAGTTCATTTATATCTACAAATGAAATCATAATACAGACCTGTTTCCCATGTTCATCTAAAACCCTGTTTGCAGAGCACTGAATATAAAATACAGACCCGTCTTTTCTTCTGGCAACCATTTCATCTATACAGTTCTCTCTTTTACTCAATGCTTTTATTACTCTCTT
>JBEHWO010000685.1:0-2642 GCA_040217695.1 Vulcanimicrobiota bacterium
TCCTTTGAAACTTTTGACTGACGGGTAACATCATAACTATTTTCACATAAAGAAAGGCATGTTAATTCCATTTCTTCTTTTTCACTTCTATTTTCTACAGTTCTTAACCATTTTGCTCTTTCTTTGATTTTTTTATAGATATTTTTCACAGAGAAGGTGCTTGTAAAATAATCCATGGCTTCTATATTTACATCCCTCTGGGTTACTTTATAACCTTCCTTTCTTAAAAACCCTGTAAGTGTGGGAAGGCTCAAATAGGGTTGAAAGGGTGCCCAGTGAGGGGGAAAAATCAACGTAATATCCATTAAAGCGAATCTCCTTTACTTTTACAGAACATATTGCCGTACACATCATGACTTTTATTTAAAAAATGACGGTAAAGTTCCAGAAACTTCAGGCAATAATCTCTGAAGGTATCAAAGCTCATAGCTTCGTTTAAATAAATATATTTATCAGGATTGAACTGTGTAAAAATAGAATAATCTTCAAGTAATGACCAGTCCATATCGTAACTGACAAGGCCCCGTTCCTTGGCATAATCCCACAGTTCTGTAGAAGGGAAAGGCACCAGGGGACATATTTCTATTTCGGTTATTTTATGTTCATTTTTAAGAATAAATTCATAGGTTTTTCTGAGATCTTTTTCCGTCTCTCCCGGAGCACCAAGAACAAAAGAACAGGTTGTATGTATACCATATTCGTAGCAGAAATCAAGGGTTCTCTGATTTATCTCCACGGTAGAATTACCTTTCAGTTTTTTTAATATATCAGGAGAGCCTGATTCCATGCCTATGGCAATGCCGGTAAATCCCATTCGTTTCAGCATATCCATCATATCTCTGTCCATAAGTTCTGCTCTGCCGAAACAGCTGAAACCATGTTCGGGACAGAGTTTTTCTTTTTCTACAAAATCAGCAAGTTCTTTTATTCTATTTTTATCTGCAATAAAGAGATCATCGAAGAATTTTATATGAGGAGGTGAAATATGTTCCATAATAGACTTTATTTCTCCTGCCACATATGCCGCAGAATGGGCTCTAAAACAATTCCAGAAAGTAGAAGTTGAACAGAAGATACATTTATAGGGACAGCCCCGTGAAGATATACTGTGGGTTATACCGAGCAGATCAATAAAATGCCGTTCTGGCCATGGAATTGCATCCAGAGGCTTAATCAATGGTCTTTTTTCCGTAATATGTATAAGACCATCGGCACTTCTATAAACAATACCTTTTATATTTTTTAATTTACTCTCTTCAAATCTTTTATATTTCAGGAACAGTCCAAGCAATTCCAGAATCGTTTCTTCTCCTTCACCTGTTACACCGAGAGAACATTCTTTCGGCAGATTATCAGGGAGAAGCGATATATGGACACCTCCCATAATTATGGGAACATCGGTGGATTGTTTCAATAATTTAATATGTTTGCAGGCAATAGAGAAATTCTCCGTTACAGACGATACACCTATTATATCCGGTTTCCATTCCAGGATATTATTTAAGTCAGTAGAAATAAAAATCTCTGCCTGAGGAAGATATTTTTTCAGGTATGATTCTATATAAAAAAATCCGAGAGGAGGACACATTTTCTGAACAAAACTTTTTATGGGATTTTCTTCGCTTGTGATTGATAATAATGCTAATTTCAATGTAAATACCTCTTTTTCGTAACGGGTGACGCGTGACGCGTGACGCGTAATTATTGCAGTTCATCCTTCACTGGCACACATTCATCCGAACAATATTATCACAGTACATCTCAGAAATCAAATATAGTTAATTTCATAGCTATCAATAAATAATGACCTCGTAATGCGTAAAGCGTAATCCGTGATGTGCGATATAAACCAGTCACGCGTCACGACAAACTAAAAGAGGGATAGACTTTCGCCTATCCCTCTTTTAGTTTTTTAGTATCTCTAACCGTAGAAAGTCTTGGATAAACTTTCTGCTATGGAGAAATTAGTTGCAGCTCTTTTAACTCTCATATCTGAAAAGGTTTTAGTCATATATTCAAAGAAATCCATAGTCTTCTTAAGTCTGTCCATTTCAGCCTTTGCACGCATTTCTTCTATGCTGTATAAAGCATCTCTTACTGCTATTCTTTCACTTTCTTCATGCTTGAGCAGGGTTAATTCCACATCTCTCCTGGCTTTGTCCTTTTCAAGTATCTGCTTGAACTGATCTGGAGTAATTTTCCCTGCATCTACAAGTTGAAGTAATGTAGAGGCTGCGCTGGGAGAAACCTTGGAATATTCCTGAAAATCAGGATTACTCATGGCAGCAACTACATTCGGGTTATTAATATTTATATTTTTGGGCGGTTGAAATGTCTGTGTTTCCTGAGAAGCAAATGGATTTACATTGGCTTCAACTGTCACATTATTAGATTCATAGGGTTTTCCGTCTGCTCCAAGTATACTCTGTTTAGCGGGATCATAAGGCTTTCCGTCAGCACCAAGCAGACCCTGTTTACTGGGGTCATAAGGCTTTCCGTCAGCACCTACGAACATAAATTGTCCTTTATTGAGCTCGGAACCAGAACCAAGACTTACCTGATCATTTTGTTCTCTATTGATTTCAGAATCAGTTTTTCTGGCCTGTCTATCAAAACCAACTGTTCTTGCGTTCAATTCAGCT
>JBEHWO010000686.1:0-2641 GCA_040217695.1 Vulcanimicrobiota bacterium
CTGACAGGAAAATTTCTCCATTTTTCTCGCATTTTTTATTACTTTTATTACTTATTTGATTGTTTTTCTGGTTAATTTAAACTGAAACTCTTGATCCCTTTACGACATCTAACTCTCGGTTACTTTTTCCGAAAATCCTCTTCAAGGCTCCTTCATGATTTTCTGGAGGGTTATAAAATTCAGGATGAACGGAGGCTCTATGATATGATCTCCTATAGTCGTAAAAAAGATAAGAGGAAAATAAAAGAAAGCTATATGTGAAAAGATATCTGATGTATATGTTACAGTTTATACGGGAAATTGTGATTTTTCAATTCATGAATGTTAATAAAAGTGATATTTGTATCATCCACGAAATATAAAATAACTCTCAAATCATCTTCTATACTAAAACTCCATAATTCTTTTAAAATTCCAGATAATTTATGCAGTCTCAGTCTTCTATCAAAAGGATCATGGATAAAAATTTTTATTTTCTTTAATTTCTATAAGGCTTTCCTGATAATGTTTGTAAATTGCTTCTCTTTTTTCTTCAATTAAAAATTTTTCAATTAAAAATTTAATTTCTTCTTTTTCTGTGAAAGATAACCTTTTAATGTCTTCAACCAGCTCCCCGAAAGTTGTACTCATTTTTCTCACCTCACATATATTATAACTGGCCCCAAAGGCCTGGTGGAAATTCTGGTAAGAAGAGAGGTAGGTTAGGAATAATCAAAATTAAGATTCATCATTTATAAAACTCTAAGAATTCTTCTTCTGTCATACCTGCTTTTTTGATTTCACTTTTTATCAACAACTGGCTTATATCTTTTCCCTTATGGATAGCTATAGATAGGATTTTAGAATGACCTTCTTTTTCCAGTTTAACGTGGCTTGTTCCACTCTTATTTTTTACCCTTATCCAACCAGCAGCTTCAAAAGCCTTTATCACTCTTTCAGGTTTCAAATTATTTAATTTACCCATATTAAATACAAGTTAATTTCCTGTTTTGTAATATTTCTAAATGTCCTTCAATAGAATCTTTAATCATCCAGGTAGCTTCTTCTTCATTATCTCCCTGAGAAACACAATCTAATTCAGGACATTCAACAAAGAAGCCTCCATCCTCTGGATCAGGATGTAATATAACTTCGTAATTCTTATTATTTACTTCAACAATTTTTGTAATAGATGTGTTGTTCATTTAAACCACCTCTAATATGATTATAGGTTAATATTTAGTTTTGTCAACTTTTTCAAAATTAGTAACTTACAATACAGGATTTACAGTTAATAGATTATATGATTATCGTTCTCTTCCTGCTCAATCATCCCAGCAGACTCTAATATTGCTGGCTAGTGACTGGCAATCTTTTTTTTGCTGCTAATAATGACTACAAAGAAAATTGGGCTTCCCCAGGAATCGTAATTTTTTACTATAAGAAATATGGTAACGATTCAGGAGATCACTGAAAAATTGAAATCTTTACCTCATGAAAAATTAGTTTTAGTCTTTGAATTTGTTGATTTCATTGAACAAAAGGAGAAAAATTTTTCACATAAAATTCAGGAAATGACAGGTAAAGAAGTACTTATTGCTGCTGAAAAAACAGGGACTTTTGATTTTCTAAATGATCCTTCCAATGATATTTATACTCTGGAAGATGGGGAACCTTTATGAACAGAGGTGAGATAATACTTATTACCTTTCCTTTCTCTGATTTAACAGGCACCAAAATCAGGCCAGTTCTTGTATTATCACCTGACAACCCTGCACAGCAGGATTTTCTTGTAGCATTGATTACTTCCAATACGGTAAGACCTCTGGAAAATTCATATTATTTATTAACAACTTCTGATCCCGAATTTTCAGGGACAGGTTTGAAAATAGATTCTGTATTTCGAATGGCTAAAATTCATAATCTCAAAAAATCACTGGCACAAAGGAGGCTGGGAAAGGTAATTCCTCAATTAATGAAAAAATTAGAATTAAAGCTCATTATGGCTCTTGGCTTATAATTTTCTTTATAAAGAAGTTAGATAACATATTGAAATTTATCTTTTGTTATTTCAAATAAAATTTTCCAGTAATATTTCACACATATTCTATTTTATACCTTATGGCAAAACTTTCATTTTACTGCACGGGTTTATTAAAAAAACACAAAAAACCTCTGAACAGGAGCTTGAGAAAGCTGAACAATATATAGATGAATGTTTAAGGAGGTTGGAAGAAGATGAAAAAGCGAACAGGCGTTCCTTTTGAAGAAATTGAAGCAGAATTTATGAAAGATCCTGGATTTAGAAAAGCAGTAAAAGAGCTTGAACCAGAATACGAAATAATAAGCCAGATTATTAAAGCAAGAATAGAACAGAATATAACTCAGGAAGAACTGGCTCAAAAAATAGGGACACGTCAGAGTAATATTAGCCGCCTGGAAGGTGGAAATTATAATCCTTCCCTGCAATTTCTAAAGAAACTGGCAAAAGGTCTGGGTAAAGAACTTCATATATCTTTTAAATAAGCAGTAGATTTTAGATGCTGTTCCGCTAATACTTTGATTATGAATTAATCTTGAAATATATAGCTTTTTTAAATTGATAAAACTTAGGAATTTAGCCGTTTTTTCTAAATCAAAGTACTAACGGAAGAGTATTGAA
>JBEHWO010000687.1:0-2623 GCA_040217695.1 Vulcanimicrobiota bacterium
AAACTGGTATCAACAGGCCATAAAAAACCCGGGTAATAAGTTTTTTGCTATAAGAACAAAAGATGGGGAGTATATAGGTAATATAGAATTAAATTCCATTGACTGGATAAACAGGAATCTGGAACTGGGGATTCTTATAGGAAAAAAGGAATTTCGCGGTAAAGGCCTTGGACTTGATGCAACACTTACAGCATTGCATTTTATATTTGAACACCTCGATTTTCACAGAGTCTATCTTTCTGTTATAAGTTATAATAAACCTGCTATAAATCTTTATGAAAAATGCGGTTTTGTAAAAGAGGGCATAAAAAGAGAAGCCTTTCTCTACAGGGGACAATATGTGGATATTGTTGAAATGGCTCTGATGAAATGTGAATTTGAAGAAATTAAAAATAACAGGTTTAAAGATTTTTTTGAAAAAATTAAATTGAGTTAAAAGTGAAGGGTGAAAATTACCCGTCAAGCGTTACACGTTACGCGTTACACGTCACGATTAATAAGGAGAGGAAAACAATATATGGTAAGAACAATAGAATTTATAGACGGAACTGTTAAGATGATAGATCAGACAAAACTTCCTCTTATAAAAGAGTGGGTTATATGTAAAACTTATGAAGAAGTAGCGGATTCAATAAAAAAAATGCATATAAGAGGGGCACCTGCCATAGGCGTTGCAGCAGCTTATGGTATGGCTCTGTGCGCACAGAATTCCCATGCTGTTACTGTAGATGAACTTATGCACGAGCTCTCTAAAAGTGCTGTTGTTTTAAGGGAAAGTCGCCCTACTGCGGTAAACCTTTTCTGGGCTATAGAGAGAATGATTGAGGTTGCAAATAATTCTATCTCTTCTTCTGTTGAAGAAATTAAACATTTATTGATAGAAGAAGCAAAACATATGGAACAGGAAGATGCCGGTATATGTAGAGAAATAGGAAGGGTAGGAGCACAGGTGGTACCTGCTAAAGCCAGTATTTTAACTCATTGTAATGCCGGTGCTCTTGCCACTGCCGATTATGGAACAGCCCTTGGAGTAATAAGAGCAGCCCGTGAACAGGGTAAAGACATACATGTCTTTGTAGATGAAACCAGACCTTATCTTCAGGGCGCAAGGCTTACTGCATGGGAACTTATGGAGGAAGGCATTAATATGAGCCTTATTACAGATAATATGGCAGGTCATTTTATCAGCCGTGGCATGGTTGACCTGGTTATACTCGGTGCTGACAGAATCGCTGCAAATGGCGATTTTGTTAATAAAATAGGTACCTATTCTCTGGCAGTAATTGCAAAAGAAAACAATATACCATTTTATTCTGCCGCTCCTATTTCTACTTTTGATATTACTCTTAAGTCAGGTCTTGAGATTCCAATTGAAGAAAGAAATGCCCGTGAAGTTACTCATATATTTGACAAGCAGATAGCGCCTCATGGAGTAAAGGTGAGAAATCCTTCCTTTGACATGACTCCTAACAGATATCTTACCGGAATAATAACGGAAAGAGGCATAATAAAACCTCCTTTTGAAGAAAATATAAGGAAAATCGTAACAGGTAACGAGTAACGCGTAATGAGTCTGTTCTTTACACGTTACGCGTCACTCGTTACGCATCACGTTCATTATGGATTATTTAAAAGCACTATCAGACGAAGGACTGAAAAATCTCTCTAAAAGCAGTGTGATTTTACTTTATGGAGAACAGGAAATCCTGATGGAAGAACTTCTTGAAAAAATAGTAGATGAAACTGTTGATAGTTCTTTCATGGATTTCGATTATATTCTTTTAAAAGCCGATTCCCTTAAAGGTGAAAAAGAAGAGGGCGAAAAAACTCTTTCTGTCAGTGATATAATAGAACATCTGGAAGCATTTCCTTTCGGAGAAGGGAAAAAAGTCGTAACAGTAAGGAATATAGAAAAACTGGATATGAACCAGAAAAATACCCTGGCCGGTTATGTTTTAACTATTTCTCCCTCTTCACTTCTTGTACTTATGGCAACAGGTAAGGCAAAAGCCGGTGTCTCTTCTTTACTCGGTGCTAAACTGGAAAAAAGTCTGAAATCCAGGACTGTTATAAACTGTACTTTGAAATCAAATGATATGGTTAAATGGGTTATACAGAAAGCAGCCATGCTTACCGGTAAGACAATAAGCCAGGAAGACTGTACCTATTTGCTTAAAAGAACAGGAACGGATCTCAGGCATATAACAAAAGAACTTGAAAAACTTTCATCTTTTGTGGAACCGGAGTTCAGAATAAACAAAGAAGCTATAGATATGTGCTGTCATCAGGAAGCACAGTCAGGTGTTTTTGAACTGACCGATGCAGTCGGCCTGGGCCAGACTATGAGGGCTCTCGGTATATTTTCAGAACTGATGAAACAGCAGGAAGAACCACTGAAATTGCTTGCCCTTTTAAGCAACCATTTTAATCTCATAAAACAGGTAAGGGAGTTAAAAGAAAAAAGAATAAGCCCTGCAGGAATAACATCTCTCCTGCAAAAAATGGGAGAACATCCCTACAGGGTACAGAAAGCAATGGACATAAAGTATTTTTCACTTAACGGACTGAGAAAAGCTCACAGATGGCTTCTTGAAGCAGATATAAGTATTAAGACAGGCCGCCA
>JBEHWO010000688.1:0-2604 GCA_040217695.1 Vulcanimicrobiota bacterium
ACTATTACAAGTGGTTATCTCTGGGAGTATAATTACAAGAAGGAGAAAAAATTATGATAAAGAAGACATCAGAACAGTTTGCAGGGGAACATAAAATCTATGGGAGGTATCCCCTTTTAAAGGATCAGACATGGAGAGTAAATGATATAACTTATGGGAATACACGTGATATCATAGATATAAATAGAGACTGTAAGGAAAATTGTACAAAAAAAGAAGAGGGATTTTTAGGTTTAGGTTCTATGACATATAAAACAACGGAACCTTCTATAGGTATCGACTATGATGATATTGTCAGGCTGGCAAAACAGGCAAATACAGAAGTAGTGACGGAAGATGATATAGGAGATATACAGAGTTTTAACTCTAAAATGAAAGTAAATATATCATTACTGGACGGTCTTCCTTCTAACGTAGAAATATCAAAAGAAAATATCCGCTCTATAAAGAAAGTTGTTGAAGAAATTAATCCATTCCAGGATAAGAATGAAAATGCCAAATACGCAATTGATATAAAATCACAGGATTTTCTTATTTACGAAGGCCCATGAGTATCACATAAATGTATATCCCGGGAACAGAGCTTATCCCCGCCTTGTTACCTATTTCCGGGATTTTTGAATTATTGAGGTGAGTATAAATAATAAATGTAAGCTCTCGTAACGCGTAACAGGAGGAATAATTTTATTACATGCTTATGCTCAGTACCGCTCCAGGTAAAAGAGTATTCGAAAAACTATGAGTAGTGAATAGTGAAATAAAACCCAATCACTACTCACTACTCACTAATTTTAAATAAGAAAGAGGGATAAAATATGAAAATATGCAATAAGAGACAAATTTGCGAAGGTATAAATCCTGGTAGCTTCAGCGGAGAAAGAGAAAAAATATTAAAAGAAGTAAACCTTGATCCTGATAAGATGGATGGTTTTATGAAGGCATCTCTTGGAGAAGATGAAAGCATGAAGGCAATTATAGACCTTAGAAAGTTTACAAAGAAATTCAGTAAAATGTCAGGTAAATCGGAGGAGCTATCGGTCGGAGGAGCAAAAAAAGAGATTACTCTGAATACCGATCTTGCCAGAAAAGCTATAGATAGAAAGATTATCAAAAAAGATGATTCCAGCCTTGAAATGAATGATTATATGATTCCTTCCAATGAAGGTCATGTAAAACATATGTGTCTTACCTTCGGCCAAATCGAGGGGATGGAGGAGCACAACTATCTGGAAGCCATGAAAACCTTTATATCTAAAATGCCTTCTGCAAAATTTACTATACTCACCTCCGGTGATGCAGATAAGGAAAAAATACAGAATCTTGTCAATCAATGGGCCAAAGACGGAGTGGTCTCAAATCCTGAAAGGGTTCAGATATGTGCCAGTAAATACAATTTGACCATATGGGCTCAGGATTCGACTCTGGTAGTTGGTAACAATGTTGTAGAACAGGATAGAATGGACTTTCCCAGCAAAGGTGACAGTGCCGTTGCATCTGAACTTGCAAAAGCAAATCCTGAAGTTAATTACAAGAGAATGGAAGGTATATTTATTGACGGAGGAAATCAGCTTGCTACTGATGATACTATTTTTGTTGGCTCCGATGCAGTTGCTTTTACCATCAAGGATATGAAACAATATCCTTCTAAATATAATAAAATATCAGGGGAATTAAAAATAGATAATGCTAAAAGCCTAAGCCAGGAAGAACTTGTTAAGACTATGATGGACAGGACTTTCCCCCATCAAAAAGTAGTCGTCATAGGATATAAAGGAGAACAGCCTGCTTTTCATATAGATATGGCTATGACTCCCCTTGGTAAGTCAGATCCTGAAACAGGGAAGAAGGTTATAACTGTAGGTGATCCTTCTATGGCTCTTGGCATTTTAAAAGATATAAAAGAAAAAGATCCTGAAAAGTTTGCCTCATATGAAAAATCCCTGAGTGATAAACTTGGAGGGTGGACGAAAAAACCTCTTGAGGGACTTTTTGAGCATTTAAAGGATGATAAGGCTTTACAGGAGAATTTTGATGCTGTTGCAAAAGGTCTTGAAGACAGCGGATATAAAATAGAAAGAGTTCCTTATCTTGGCAGTTCTTCTCTCCCGTATTATCCATGGATAACCTATAATAATTCCGTAGTGGACGGAAATAATATCTTTATCCCCAATTTCGGTATACCTGAACTTGATAATGCAGGTAACAGTGTGTATAAGAAATATGGCTATGACATTGTGCCACTGGATATGACTGGCGTAAGTTCTCTTCAGGGAGCCATAAACTGTATTACTAAAGTAATTGAAAGGGATTATACCGAAAGTGCCTGAAAAAATAAAAATTGAAACAGGATATTCATAGTTTATATGGAATTTTTGATACAAAGGATCAGGAATTCTACAAAATTTGTATCTTACAAAGATGTAAAAGAGTTCTGTGCGGACATGAAGGAAATCTATAGAGCTACAACTAAAGAAGCAGGGTTTGAAGCATTAAAAAGATTTGGCGAAAAATGGGGTAAAAAATATTCTTATGCAGTAAAAAGCTGGGAGAATAACTGGGAGAGCCTATCAACTTTCTTTAAATACCCGGAAGAAATAAGAAAAC
>JBEHWO010000689.1:0-2596 GCA_040217695.1 Vulcanimicrobiota bacterium
TCTTTTTACTTCTTGTAATAATATTAAAAAAACCTTCATTATTCCGAGCCAAATAGAAGGTTTTTATGAAAATCCCAATAAACATTTACCCTGTTTTCTCAATATTAACCTATGTTACATTCCCCCTGTTTAGACCGATAAAGAGCAAAATATTAAAAATTTAATTCTTCACCAAGCGAAAACCAATACCGAAGTTTCGGGCATCCGGGGAGGCAAAGTGACGATAGGCTGATCGACACTCCCCAGCAGTAGCTGCCCATCCGCCACTACGTAAGACACGCCACGAACCTGTAGCAGGACCGGTAGGATCATTACTAGGACTTATAACATAATAATTAGGAGGATTATTAGTATTATCACTATACCAATCACTGCACCACTCCAATGAATTACCGCTCATATCATACAACCCAAACCCATTCGGTAATAACTGACCAATAATATGATGATTTCCACTGGAATTACCATTATACCACGCATAATTATTAATATTTGGAGGATCTGGAGGATAAGGATCTCCCCAGTAATATTCTGCCGTCTGTCCTCCACGACAGGCATATTCCCACTCTGCCTCTGTAGGTAAACGATAGCCATTCAAAGTCCTCCATACAGAAGGATCATTGCCTCTATTATTTATAGGGCCATAACATAATGTTAAGCCCTGCTGACTACTTAACCAGTTACAATAAGCCACTGTTCCATACCAGGATACATAGACTACCGGACGATTCTCATAACCGGTAACTATTGTAAATGTGCCAGGATTTGGTCCTCCTGTTATTCCCTGATATTGATCTGTCACCATATCAATCCATGTAACTCCTCCCTCTGTTTGATTTCCTTGGGAATTTAAAAATATGACATAATCTGAATTTCTCACTTCATATTTTCCCATATCAAATGAACTTAATGTGACCGAATGAACGGGATCTTCATTTGAATTAATATTGCTCCCCATATTAAATGTCCCACCAGCAATTGAGACCATAGGAGGCCCTGTAATAGTTGGAGTCGGTGTTGATGTTACAGTTGCAGTTATCGTTGCTGTAGGTGTTGGCGTTGGTGTCGAATTTGGATCAACATCCCCCACCACCACACTCCCGGCCTTATTAGTCTTCGCACACTTATAACCAAAAGTCCCCGCAGTATCAAACTTCCTTGACCACTCAGCCCCGGCCGCAATATCTCCCGAATCAAAAGAACTGTCATCTGCAGTCACTGTATGAACCACATCATCATTATTAACCCAGTAAAGGGTATCTCCTACCGATATAGGAATACTTGAAGGATAGAAATCTCCGGTATCAAGTATGGAAACTCCCAGATGAGTCTGACTTGTAACTGTCTGATTTTTTATAATAGTTACAGTTGTTTTTCTGTGAGAAATAACTGTATCTGAAGCATCTTTCCCTTTAAATTCAGTATCTTTATTTCCTTCCGGAAGGCCGGTAATCGTTTTTGACGCATCAGGTTTATTTATGACTTCAACTCTTGAACTTGAAAGACCTGTGCCTGTTATTGTTATTTCTATCTGAGTAACATCAGGATGAATTACTGAAGAAGTGAGAGAGCCGGTTTTATCAGGCCAGTTCACATTTATTTGAAGTGAGCCTGTGTCGTTAGATGGATTGGATGGAACAGGAATTACATTGTTTACTCCGCTTCCGCCACAACTGACCATAGAAATAATCACTATGGCAGTGATTGCTATAATTGTTAATATGTAAATGAATTTTTTCATTTTCTTTTCACTCCTTCTTTAATCCACTGTAACAGTCCAGTTACCGGTGTTGGGGTCTGGTGTTGAAGCTGTTACGTTTATAACGACATTTCTGCTGACAGATTGCCCACTACCGTCTTTAGCAACAATAATTATATTATATAAACCTGGTAAAGTAGCTTGAAAGTTTATATTATTAACATCAGTCCAATTAAAACGTTTGCCAGTGCTTGCTACGTCTAAATAAAAAGAGATTCCCCCTGTTGGCCCACTATAAGTTGGATAATAGGTTATTATATCTCCATCTTCATCTGAAGCAGTTATTATTATTTGTCCTAACTTATTTACATCTATGTTAGCAGGAGCATTTATATTTATATCAGGCAAATGATTACTGATAGGGTAAATTGATAACAATCTATTTATTCTATCAGAATTAGCTGGGTGTGGATCATTGTTACTTCCACCAATATGCCCATCCGCAATTAATCTTTCAAAAAATGTATTAATCCCTTTAACCATTTGAGGATAGCCACTTATCCTTGAACCAAATTCTACTCCCATCTCATCACAGAAAGATTCTTCTTCTCTACTTTCCCATAAATTAGATGACTCGAATAAACCGAAAAATCTGCTATTGCTATTAATATTATTACTGATATCCTGGGTAAAATTAAAGAAGTTATTTAAATCTTCCGATATGCCTTTCCCAGAGGTCTGTAAATTTGGAGAAATAAATTTTTTCCATCCAAAATGCCTATATGCATGGCCTAATTCATGACCTATTACAGGAATAAGTATACGTTCATCTTGATAAAGAAAATAGTCATTATAAAAATTTGTATCACAACTGACAGTTGCATTAACCCCTAAATA
>JBEHWO010000690.1:0-2595 GCA_040217695.1 Vulcanimicrobiota bacterium
TTTTTATTTCTTTCCAGTAATCTTTTTCGCTCTTTACAGAAACTATTTTGAACTCAGGCAACAGCACACCGGTAAGCTTTCCTCCCCGGCAACATCCTGTATCTATACAGAATACCCGATCTTTATAAATAAAAGGATTATCTGTTCCCGAATAGTTCAGATGACCTACAATAACAGGTTTATCTCCATCATAAAGTTCATACCATGGCCTTTTATAATTTTCCCTGAGATATACATCACCTGACATAGTTCCATTAATTACCATTTCTTTCTGAAAAGACAGAGGAATACCAGGTTCAAAAAATCCGTGTGTAAGTATTACTTCAGGTAGTTCAATAAAATTCACAAAACTATCCATAAAGGAAATTGCGTTGGAATAATCTTTTTCCCCTATCTGACTGCGGGTAATTTGCTGTGATAGAGCTGCCTTTGTCTTCCCCTGAAAAGATCTTATATGTTTTCTTTCATGATTTCCTTTAATTACTCTTGCTCCGGCGTTATTTCTAAAAAAATTCAGAATCTCAGGTGAAGCAGGTCCTCTATCGACTATATCACCAAGAGCTATTATTTCATCTTCTTTTGTGAGACATGAAACCTCTAAAAGTGCCTGAAATTCTTTATAACATCCGTGAATATCACCAATTACAAGTTGTTTTTTCATTTTCTCTTTTTTAATTAATTTTCTCATGTTAAGAGATCCGATTTTATTAGTTTAATTTTACTGAAAATATATCAGATTAAATATTAATAATATAACGATAAATAGCTATTATAACTCTGTACCTTCAGAAAGGATTTTCAAATATTCAAAATATTTGAATTGATTTTTTCTTTTTCTATCAAGCTGTTCTTCTTTAAGTATGCCTGCAGCTTTTAAATTTTTTATAACAGCAGAGGCAGTTGTATGGGAAACATTATATTTTTCCTGTATATTTTCTATAGAAACAAAAGGAATAGAAAATAAATCTTCAAAAAGTAACAGGGCGGTAGCAGACACTTTCTTCCCTTTTATCAACAGTTTTCTGTGCCTCTCTCGTAAATCTATTATGTCCTTTGCTGTTTTTAAAGCAGAAGTAGATGTTTCTATAATACCTTTAAGAAAAAAAGTGATCCATTGTTCAAAATCTCCCCGGCTGCTGACAAGGTATAATCTATCATAATATTCGTGCCGGTACTTTTTGAAATAGTAACTGAGATAAAGCAGAGGTTCCTCTATAATGTTTTTCCATAGAAGATACAGTGTTATCAGCAACCTTCCTATTCTTCCGTTTCCATCCAGGAAGGGGTGGATAGCTTCAAACTGATAATGAATTAAAGCACACTTTATCAATGGGTGATATGTATTTTCTTCATTCACGTATTTTTCAAAATCAAATAAGAGTTGTTTAAGATGATCGGGAGGAGGCGGAACATACCCTGGAGCACCGCCAATTATAACGGGAGCAGTTCTGAATTCTCCTGGATTTTTATTTTCCCCTTCTGCTCCTTCCAGTAGAATCTTATGCATCTCTCTTATCAATCTCAAACACATTGGTAATTCATTTAATCTTTTTTTTCCATATTTCAAAGCTTCCATATAATTAAAAACAGGAATAACTTCTTTATTTCCTGCGGAAATTCTATTAAATATGAAAACATCTTCCATAGTTGCTCTTGTGCCTTCAATTTGTGAACTTAAAAGAGCTTCCTTCTGTATATATGCTCCAATAAAATTTTCATAATCAGGTAAAGCATAGCCCAGACTATCCAGTCTGAGCAGAGAATTATTTGCCTTTTCCAGTAACTCCATCATTTCTTTTTCTATTTTCACGGGAGGTTCCGGAGGTAATGGATTGGGGACAAAAGCATTATGACCTGTCAATAGCTTAACATATCTCCCACTGTTCATTGACTTTCCCTCCTTAATGCAACTTAACTTTAATTATACATTAAAAATATAAATTAATGCAAGTTAACTTGCATTAATTTCAGTTTGATTAGCAAATTGAGAGATTTTTTTAAATACTATTGACGGATTATTTCCGTGTATTGTATAATATAAAAAACACGGATTATTTCCGTGTAAATATAAAGGAAGTGGTATAAATGTGTGAAGAGGAAGGATTTGAAGAAAAAAATGAGTTATTTCAAATGAGGTTTTTTAGTGAAAAGGAAATAGCAGATTTTCTAAAAAATCTTATTAAAACTCAAGGATTAACTCATGCAGATATAGGTTATCTATTTAATCTGGATGATTCTACTGTGTCTGATCTTTTAAGAGGAAAGTATCATTTAAATGTTGATAGATTAATATTACTACTTCGTTATTTTGGGTATGAACTTTTAATTAGTCAATTAGATGTCGATGAAAATACTGCTTTGAATGAGGATTATGACTTAGATCAGGATATGATTGATTTTGAGATGTATTTATTAGAGAGCAAGGAGCAGAAAAAAATATTGAGAGAAGGGAAAAGAAAATCCAGAAAATGAACTATTTATTTCTTTACGCATTTTTTAAAAAAATTTTCAAAAATAGTTTCTTTTTTGGAAACATTATGTTATAATACCCATAAAAGTATAGTTTCTTTTTTGGAAACATTATGTTATAACACT
>JBEHWO010000691.1:0-2584 GCA_040217695.1 Vulcanimicrobiota bacterium
TTCGACTGCAGATAAAATTTCCGAAGAAATTATAAAAGTATTTATCATAGACAGTGACACAGAAATATTTGATAAATACAAAGAAAAATTAGCATCCTGTAAAGACATCAGCATTATCAATACAATCTCCAATGTAGAACAGGCAGTCTATGAGATATTCAGAGCAAAAGAAAAACCCGATGTAATATTAATAGATATAAATATTCCCGTAATGGATGATATAGGAGCAACAAATATAATAAAAGAAATATCTCCTTCAAGTAAAATCATAATCCTGAGTGACACCGTAATTGAAAGCCAGGTTCTGGAATGTTTCAACAGGGGAGCTTCAAGCTATCTGACAAAAAGTGATGCGTTATCGGAAGATCTTGAAAAAGCTATCAGAAATGCCTATCATGGCGGTCTCTCCCTTTCATCGCAGGCAAGTCTTATGATAATAGAAAAACTGGCAAATCAGAAAACTACTAAAGAAACAAAAAAATGTCTTTACTGTAACAGGTTGAATACGACACAGGCTAAATACTGCAATGAATGCGGTAAAAAAATATTCCACATAACAGAAGACGGGCAGGATAACTATGAACAGAACAATGAAGAAGAGGAAGAAATCATCGAAGAAATTGTCTATCTTGATGAAAATGGTGAAGAAATAAAAGGATATTACGAAGAAGAAATAGTTATAATGGAAGAACATGAAAACCTTCGAAAAGGAGAAACACGCAGAATAAGAGAAGAAAAAACAGAAGTAGAAAAAAAAGTTTTACAGAAGGAAGATGAAAACCTTCGAAAAGGAGAAACACGCAGAACAGGAGAAGAAAAAATAGAATGGCAAGAAAAAACAAATTTCTCCGGATTTACCACATCCCATTATCCTTCAAGATCGGAAACAAAGAAACTGGAGGAACTGGAGGAAAAACCCGGCACTAAAAAGTTTACCCTGAAAAAAACCCAGTCAGAAAAACCTTATGGCAGTAAAATGCCTGTGAGACGCCTTAAAAAAATGGACCATGATTAATGGGATTAGTGAGATGGCCGGGATATTTTCACCTGCATAATAATTTTTCCGTATTCTATAATCCGGACCGGGATTCCGGTGATTCATATGAGAATCGTGACGCGTAACGCGTGACGCGTGACGGGAAGTATGATGCAGTTATTTCCTGATAATCCTAAACAATAATATTTCCGTATTCTATAATCTGTTTTCCGTCTATAAAAACATTATTACAGGTACTTACAAAATCGTAATGGATGGGGCTGGCATGGTTGCCTCCGTAAGGTCTGTTCTCCCCCAGTGCTATATGAATTGTTCCAAGGGCTTTCTCGGAAATTGTTCCTATCAGAAGAGGCTTTGCCGCAGGATTTGTTCCTATGCCGAATTCTCCCGCTCTTTCTCCGAAAATTCCCATATCTGTCATTATATGTTTTGCCTCTTTCTCATATTCCTTATCAGATACAATTTCTACACATATGCCGTCCTTAAATTTAAGTCCGAAGTTAAAACCATAACCGCTAATATCAATCATATAAATGCCATTAACGGTTTCTTCTACAGGAGATATAAACACTTCTCCTCCCGGTACCTGACAGAAACTCGTCTGAAAACCGGTCATTCCCTCTTCTTCACATGGTGTTCTTCCTTCAATCATAAAGGTTAATTCTGTACCATAATCAGATTTAATAAGGACTTCCCGGCCTTCTGTCAGAAAAGGAACCAGTTTCTTATTTAAATTTCTTATTATATGAAAATCCATATCCACAGAATTTCTATAAACATTTATTAAAGAGTCAAATGCTTCTCCGGAAAGGCTCCTTTTAGTATTTGTATCAAAGGGATAATCAAGTATAATTCCCGGAACACAGGATAATTGAAGCTGGAAAAGATTTTTCAGACATGTAAGTTCAAATAATTGCAGAGAAGGATTTACTGAAAGAAAATTCATGTAATTATCTACAGGAGGAAGTATTATTATTATTTTATCTGCTTTTGTTTCCATATGAAGAAATTGAAAAGAATCTTTGAAGACAGGCATAATTCTTGATGCTGCACAAAGGGGGCCCAGATTTTTTATGAGATTTACTATTATCTGATCAGACCAGTTTACTACCGTATCAATTCCCTTTACTTTTCTTATTTCTTTTTGAAGATTTTCTATTAGCTCAAAGGCAAATTCGTTTCCACAGATTAAAATATTCTCTTTCTCTCTTACCATTAAACAATCTTTTATTATTTTTTCTTCAAGTCCTCTGTAATACATATCACTACTCACTAACAGCCATGACCGTTTCGGTCACAACGAAGAATGAGAATTTGTTCCTCCCGTCACGTGTTACGCTTTACGCGTTACGATTCCCATATAAATTCTACTGAGGTGAGCATAAATAATAAATATATGCTCTCGTGACGCGTAACGCGTCACGCGTGACGGGAGGAAGAACCTTTATTAAATGCTTATGCTCAGGTCAGTAATAAGTTATGAAATACACTAAGTAATTCTCCGCAGGCACATAAAAATCCTATTACAAATAAATTTTCAAATCACTCCTTTACTTTTTATTAATGAAATGATAATATAGGTTTATT
>JBEHWO010000692.1:0-2581 GCA_040217695.1 Vulcanimicrobiota bacterium
TATTTATGATATCGCTATAGATATTAATAAAAATCTTTATGTGACAGACTTTACTAATAATAAAGTATATAAATTCAATAATAACGGTAATTATATTAAAGAATGGGGTGGAACGGGTAATAGTGATGGACAATTTGCATATGCTTTTGGTATCTGTGTTGATAAAAATGATTATGTATATGTCGCTGACCAACTGAATAATAGAGTTCAAAAATTTGATAGTGAAGGTAATTTTACAATGAAATTCACTACAAACTTAAATTATCAACCTAATGATGTCGGAGTAGATTCTACTGGAAATATTATAATAACTACTTCATCTGATAGATTGCAAGTATATAATTCTAATGGAACTTATATAAAGACTGTAGGCATAGGTCAATTTTGGGAACCTCACTGCATAGCTATAGATAAATATGACAACTGGTATATAACAGACATGGGTAACTATAGAATTCAAAAATATAGTTCTAATGGTAGTTATATAACTAAATGGGGTTCATCTGGTAGTGGAGATGATCAATTCCTTACCCCACTTGGAATTGCTGTGGATGAAAATTGCAATGTTTACATTGTAGATGAACATACAAATAATAGTAGAATATCTAAATTTGATTCATCAGGCAATTTTATTTGTAAATGGGGTAGTTATGGTTCTGGTTCAAACGAATTTAGAGCTCCTGGTGGAGTCACCCTAGATTTATTAGGTAATGTTTATATAGTAGATAAATTTAATGATAAGATAAAAATATTTAAATAAATATGTGATAAACAGTTAATTTAATATATAATATTAATATAATTTTGGACCATAAATAGAATAAAATTATGGATAATATATGTTACAAATTATAAAAACAATAGATAAGTTTTTGTCACCACTTACAACTAATTACGCAAATATAATAGCACTAATAGGTTTAATTGCTTCGGTATTGTGTATTGTTCAACTGTTTATACCTTGTATAAAGAATGTGTTTAATAAATCAGAAACTAATATAAATAGTGAAACTAATATTATTACAGTTTTTTCTAGTCCAGGATGTATTGCTGTCATTATTCTCTTTACAACTGCAATATTTTTCTATTCTGTTCTCTGTGCAATAATGTCTAACAATAATCCACAAACGCCGAATCCTAATCCTACTCAGGTAATTACTTGTGCACCTACAACAAATATAGAAAATTCTCCAACTCCAGCACAATTTTTTACCCAAGTTCCTACAATCGTTCCTACACCAACTCTTACTCAAACAGTTATTCCAACTCAAACAATTACGCCGATTCCTACATCTACCGTAAAAAACATTATTACACCAACACCTAAAATATCATCTACCGATATGTTAAAACATACTATTAAACTTATCATGGAATCAACACCTAAAATATCACCTGCAGATATGTTAAAACAAAATTATAGTGCAATAAACAATAAGAAATTTGAAGAGGCATATAATTTGAGAAGTAAATTTCGGAAGTCTAAAACTACATACAAAGAATTTTATAACATCTGGAAAAATAATAATTGTATAAGTTTAAAAGAAACAGAAACTTTATACCAGACAGATAAAAAGGCTAAAGTAAAAATTAAACTATACTCAGAAGATACTAATCCTGATACAGGAGAAATAAGCAAAATATACTATAGCGGAGTAGTATATTTAATTAATGAAGACAATACATGGAAAATAGACGATTCAGATATAAAAAAAAGCTATACTGTTCCTGTCCCTACGAGCAAACCGGAAAAACCTATTCCAATAGAAGAACCATTAAAATCTATTCCTACAGAGGTTTATGTAGAGCCTATTCCTACAAAAATTCAAGATAATCCAACACCTGTAATATTTTAATAAGGAGTGATGAACTTGAAATTCAATAAAATTATCGGAATACTATTTGTGATGACAGTTTTGCTCATTATAATGTCTATAACAGCAGAAGGTGAATCTGCATTAGACTATTATTCAAAGGGTAATGAATATCTAACTAATATGGATTTCAATGAAGCTCTTAACTATTTTAATAAGGCACTTGCTATTAATCCAGATTATGTAGAAGCATTAATAGGAAAAGGAATGGCTTTATATAAACTAGAAGAGTTAGAAAAGGCAAAAAACTGTTTTATTAAAGTGATGAAGTTAAAACCTTCAGATAAAATTGGATGGTATGGTACAGGACTTGTGTATTTAGAGCAGAAGAAATATGATGTGGCAATACAGTATTTCGATGAAGCGCTAAAGATAGATAATGGATTCAAAAAGGCGAGGGAAAGAAGACAAGAAGCGTTAAATGGGATGGCTGGACAGTATATAAGTAAAGCAGATGAATTATTTTCTATGAAGAAATATTCTGAAGCTATAAACTATTATAATAAAGCATTAGTAATAACACCTACAGATGAGTATGCTTTAAAAAAGAAGGCTGATGCAAAGAAAGCTTTAAGCTTACAGCAGGTTACTCCAAAACCAACAACATATATAGCTAAAATAACTCAAACTCCACAAGTAAATCATGATGATAAGTTATCAGAATTGTTACAAAAAGGAAATAAATGTTATGACAGAAAAGAATATGA
>JBEHWO010000693.1:0-2580 GCA_040217695.1 Vulcanimicrobiota bacterium
CGGAAGGGAATTATCTTTAAATCTGGTTTCTTCGGGAAATAGAGCAGTTAAAAATCCTTCCCAGCATGTATATTTTTCATATTCGACAAATTCCCGTGACAATTCATTATCTGAAAACCGATTCCCTGATGAAAGGAGATAAGAAAACAAAATACCTGTTAATGCAAAATCATGGTCAATCCTTTTTTTATAAATAGTTTCAAGAAATTTACTGGTGTATATTTTATTAGCAGCAATGTCTTCACTTACAGAATAATCCAGAAATCTGACCATACCCATAGAATCAATAAATATATTTTCAGGTTTAAATTCAATAGAAATATTGAACAAAGGGTTCTTTTGAAAATAAATAGAAGTCTGAATCATCTGAAAAATAAATTCTTTTACAGTTTTTTCATCAGTAAAATAACCTGATGAAATCATGGAGACAAGGCTTTTACCATGAATATATTCAAATACAAAATAGTAAATCTCGCCGGTCATGAAAAAATCTACAAGGGACGGCAAAGATATATAATCTATCCGGGCCATAGTCCCTGCTTTAATCTGAAGATCTTTATAAAATTGTGTATTTTTCTCTTCTTTTACAGATTGTGGAAAAAATTCTTTTATGATCCAAATTTTACCCGGCAAATTAAGGTCAACTGCAGTATATACAGCTTTCTTTACCCCTATCTTTATTATTTCAAGAATCTTATAACGATTATTTAATATTTGACCTTTCTCCAGCAAATTTTATTACTCCTTTACCTGCACCGGTAATCATCATATAGATATAACGCCTACAGGCTGGAACATATGATTTTTAACATTTATAAGAAGCATATCTTTCTGAACAGAGCATGTTTTATCAAAGGCAGTAACGCCTGTAACTCCTATAAAAGGAGGTCTTCCTTCTCCCAGAGAGGATAAATAACTTTTAATATCTTCCCTTTTTATGCCGCCTTCTGAAATAGCTTTTGCCATTAATAATGTGGCATCATAGGAAAGTGCATTCAAAGGATTGGGAACAGCACTTCCGAAATTATCAGTGAAAAGTTTAATAAATTTTTGAGCATTTACATCATTTGTTACTGCATTAAACAGAGTGGCAAACATGATTCCCTGTAAAGCCTTTTCACCGGGATCTATTAAAAATATTTGCGAACCTGCAACAAAACACTGAGCAGAAATATGATTTTCCTGTAATATATTACATATCAATTTTATATTTTCTATATCTCCTGCTATAACTATAAACTCAGGTTTTAAATTACGTATTTCGAAAGCAATATCACTGTGTTTATAATTAAAAGAAATAGTTTTTATTATATCTCCTCCCAGATCAATGATTTCACTTTTGTATAAATTAATAAACTCATAATCAGTCTCATCATAAATTAAAACTATTCTCTTGCTGCCTCTTTCAACTACTGAATATTTCGCAAGCATTTTTGCCTGTAATGGCTCTGAATTTGATATACTGTATCCGCCGCAGGTATAATTATTTTTCAAAGAGAAAGGTATTATCTGTGGTAATCCCACTTCACTATAAACGGGGCCGACCGAACTGTTATCCTGTACATGACCAATAATCCCAAGAATAGAATCCATATTTGCAATTTCATCAGCTATCTCCTGTGCTCTGGAGCTATCACTTTTATCATCCCGTAAAATAATACGCATAGAAGTCTCAGGTATCCTGTGTTCCGAATTTATAATCTTCTGAGCCAGAGCTACTCCCTGTAACATTGACTTCCCATAATTACCGTAAGGTCCGGTTAAAGAGCCAGTTACAGCTATATCTATAACCTGATTGTTTTGCATATTTAAATAACTGTTTTCTTTATAAATCATTGCTTCACCATCAGAAGGTTGTTTAGAGAGATATTTTGTAAGGTAATTAAAAGCAATATCATATTTACCACTGTTATAGCTGTTAATACCTTCCATCTTTAAATCATAACCACTGTCGATTTTTTTATTTTTCTTAAAAAAATCTGTAATAAAAGCGACAAAATAGATGGCCAAAAATAAACAAACAATAGCTCCCAACCCCACTATTATCTTACTGTATATAGTCGATTTATTTTGATTTTTTATTAATACGGAAAGAGAAGGAGCACTTTTTGCATGTTCTTCGGCTTCTTTCAGACACATATTCAGAACTTCTTTCAGTTCCGTTACATTTCTATATCTGGCGGAGGGATTGTATTCAGTGGCTTTAGATATAAAAGAAGAAGTTTTTCCGGTAACAGAGGGATTAATTTTTTTTACAGGACAAAATTTAAACGGTTTTATATCCGGCTCTATACCCGTTAAAAGATAATGTAATAATACACCCATGGAATAAATATCAGAAGACAGTAAGTTTTCCGATATTCCACTGTATTCTTCAGGAGATATATAACCATTGAATTCTTTACAATCAAATAAGATTTTATCAAACCTGAAATTAATAAATCTGGGATTATTTCTTTTATCCAGAATAATATTGGAAGCAGCAAAAGAAATCATAATAAAATCTTCTGATACCTGATTATGCAGATAGGAAATCAATTCACTTATTTTTTTCCCGATATTCAGAGCATCTATTTCATT
>JBEHWO010000694.1:0-2579 GCA_040217695.1 Vulcanimicrobiota bacterium
TTAATAAGCTCATTCAGACTTATCTTCAAATGACTCTTAATAGTCTCAATTTCAGAACTACGCTGTTCCCTTACTTCTTTAAGAAAAGGTTCCAGAGATTTTTCATAAAGAACCTCTTCCAGCTTACTACGTTCAGGAAGGTTTAAAATATCAGGCAATACTGCATCAGAAATTCCCGGCAATAAATCCAGGAAAATTGTAGGCTGACGTACTGCTATTTCTCCTGTTATGTCAGTCTGAACTACAAAAAGACGTCTGTGTAAAACATTACCGCAGCCATCCTGTATAGAAGCAGTAAACACATCAAGCATAGCAGGTACACTTCTATTAAAATCATAATAAACTGTACCTCCACGAAGATCCTTTTGAACAATTTCCAGCACTGATTGCCTCACAGTTTCAAAGAGCGGATGGCCTGGAGTAACCCATTCCAGAGTAGAATCTTTTTTCAACAATTCCTTATCAAAAATAATATGTTTATATTCTTTTCCAAGAACTCCATAGAGATGTTCCATCTTTTCACCAGCAGTCCATAAAGAACGAGGAACACGGCCAATATTATAAATATGATGCTCTTTTTTAACTTCTTTAGGATTGATGCCAACCAGAGGAGAAGATTTCACAAAAAAATCCTCTATTATTTCAGGCAGTAATCTTCTTTCTTTTGCTTCTTCCGACTTGCCTATTATAGCAGAAAGATTTAACTCCTTCTTTGCAAGCCCTTCAAGAGCGCTATGAGTAATCTTCTTAAATTTTTCCGTGTCAACCTGTTCAATAATACGATCTTTGATTACATCTTCAGTAAGATTACGGGCGTACATATCCCGTAACATTCTCTCTAACTGATTCGATGGAAATATATCCCCCAGGACATTAAAAATCTTCCCGGTTCTCTTAGGATCAAGATCATCCTCAATAGCTTTTATGCGTTCAAATAACTTATTAAGCACCCTGCCTTCCCTTGTATTGGTAGATACAAAATTAAATATGAGACAATCCTTCTCCTGACCGAAACGATGAATACGCCCCATACGCTGTTCAAGTCTCACAGGATTCCATGGAATATCATAGTTAATCATAAACCAGCAAAACTGCAGATTTATACCTTCACCGGCAGCCTCAGTTGCCACCATAACCTGACATTCCTCTTTAAAAGCCCTTTCGGAATATATACGGGTTCCTGCCATATCTCTGTTACCAATCTTCATTCCGCCATGAATCTGTGTCACAGAAAGACTCCATTCAATTAATTTACTGACCAGATAATCCAGAGTATCTTTATGTTCTGTAAATAGAAGAAGTTTCATTTCAACATCTTTAAAAATACCTTTATCAGTAAGAAGTTTCTTTAACTTGACAAGTTTGGACTCAATCTCATGAACTTCCAGCCAGTGAGCTTTATCAATAAGATTTCCAAGTTCTTTTATCTCCTGTTTTAACATAACAGGGTCAGTAGATGCCACTACCTCTTCCAATTCATTAATAATTTCAATCTGTTCTACTTCAGTTAACTCATCAAAATCATCAGGTAACTTCTTTGCAATCTGTTCTTTCCTGTATCCTTCCGGATCTGCAAGTATTTTTTCACGTTTTGCCTTCATACGTTCCAGACTTCTTCTTACAGCATATGTGCTGGAAGCAAATCTCCTCTGAAGCATAGCCATAGTAAACCCCAGAGCACGACCTCTGGCAGAAGAATCACCTGATGCTTTAATAGATTGATCTTCCACGTAATTCGTAAGAGCCTCATAAAATTCCATTTCATCAGCATTGATCTTAAAATCAATTGTTTCGACTTTCCTTCTCGTAAATAAACTTAACACTTTTCCTGTCTCAGGCTCAGGAAACTTAACCAGAGCTTCCTTAACTCTCCTCAAATAAAAAGGAGCTTCCCTCTTCTCTATTGCCTTCTCCAGACTCTTGACATCACCATAAATATCTTTATCAAGCAATTCAAGAAACAAACAAAAATTCTTAGGATCTCCTTTATGAGGAGTAGCAGTCATAAGAAGATAATGATCGGTTTTCTCTCCTATATCTTCACCCAGTCTGTAGGCCAGGGTTTTTTTATCAGAACTATAGGCACTCATCTTATGAGCTTCATCTACAATTACAAGATCCCAGTGAGTTCTGAGTAAACTCTCCTTCGCATCATCAATACGGGACACCCAGGATATGGATGTAATAGTCTGCTTATTATCCTGCCATGGATTTATTCCATAATTGGTTCTTAAAACATCACTGTTAATAACCCTGAAATCCTCACGAAACTTCTCCTTTAATTCCCTCTGCCACTGAAAAGAAAGATTGGCCGGAGTAATAATCAAAATACGATTTATCAGCCCTCTGATTTTCAACTCCTTGATAAGAAGTCCCGCCATAATAGTTTTACCGGCCCCCGGATCATCAGCCAGCAGAAACCTTATACGTGGTAACTTCAAAAAATAATCATACACAGCCTCCAGTTGATGAGGCAGAGGCTCAATATTGGCAATAGACAGAGTAAAATAAGGATCATATTCATAAGCCAGTCCTATACGCATAGCCTCAATACCGGCACGAAATCTTTAAGGATCACC
>JBEHWO010000695.1:0-2576 GCA_040217695.1 Vulcanimicrobiota bacterium
ATGCGTGATGCGTCTTATCACCGGGTAATGGGCGAACACAGGGGTTCGCCCCTACGACTCACTACTTTGAAAGGATGTATAATAAAAATGGAAGATAATAAAACTAACATATCATCTATAATGATCCCGATCTGTATAGGTGTGTTTCTTGCAAATCTTGACGGCAGTATTGTAAATATTGCTCTTCCCACACTTCTCAAGTATTTTAATGTAGATGCGTCCGAGGTTTCCATCGTTGTAGTTTCATATCTTCTTGCAATGAGCTGTTTCCTTCTGCTTTTCGGGAAACTCAGTGATATAAAAGGGCCGAAAAAGATATTTATGTCGGGCTTTGTTATTTTTCTTTTTGCTTCTTTGCTGTGTACTTTTTCCACCGGTATTTATATGTTAAGTGCATTCCGGTTTATTCAGGGTATCGCATCTTCCATACTGGCTTCAACCTTTGGCGTGTTGATATTGCATTATATTCCCCCTGAAATCAGAGGCAGAGTATTCGGCGTTGTTGCAGTGGCAGGAGGAACCGGATACGCTCTGGGTGCCCCTCTCGGAGGAGTTATTATAAAATATTTGACCTGGAAGTGGATATTTTATATAAATATTCCTCTATGCCTGATTGCTTTAATTATGGCTTACAGATATTTGCCTGAGAAAAAAACTGTCAGACCGGATGGGGCCGGAATAGATATTATAAGTGTGGTGTTAAGTTTTATATTTTTATGTGCCATAACTACCGTCATGAACAGATTGAATACGGATGGATGGAAATCTCCATTTATTATTATCTCATTTATAATTTTTCTTTTCACCTTCTTATTATTTATTCATCGTCAGACAAAAATATCTTCACCTCTTATGGATATTCAGATATTTAAAAATAGAGAACTGTCTGTCGGTTTTATAGCAGCATTTCTCTCCGGTATGATACTTGCCGGCAGTTCCTTTCTTTTCCCCTTTTATTTTGAATTTGTCAGGAATTTTAACTCTGCCACAACAGGAATATATCTTATGATTATGCCCCTTCTTTCCACTCTCCTGGGACCTCTTGCAGGTTATCTTTCTGACAGATACGGCCCCAGGACAGTTACATTATATTCTACTTTTTTAATGGCCATATCTATAATAATGATTTCCATGTTCGGCAGCACTATATCACCATATTACATTATTATTTCATTGATACTCTATGGCACTGCCCTTGCATTTTTTCTTACTGCAAATATCACCCTTATTATGGGTTATGCTCCTCCGGGAAAAGAGGGTATTACCTCTGCTCTTACCGGCCTGAACGGCGCTCTTTCCGGCTCAACTGGCATATCGATTTTTGCAGCTCTTTTTTCCTATTATACGGCAGCCGGCGGAAAGGAAATGAATCCGGTTTATATAATAAAAGGGTTTCAGGTATGTTTTATATGTTTTATTTTTCTGGCACTTTCAATATTTATTACCACACTCCTCATAAAGGAAAAGAGAAGATTTACGACAAAGCTTTTGAAGATTGCACCTTTTTCTGTTGTCAGTGAAGAGTGAAGAGGAAAATTCTATTCTGCTTATTTACTATGATAATGTGGCTATAAAGCGATACAGGAATATGTAAAATATGCTATAATAAAGATGGAAAAAAGCACTGAAAGGCAGGTCATGAGCTATGATTGATTTAAAAAGTGAATTAATCAGAATGATAGAAACTCTTCCTGAAAATAAAATTTTAAATGTAAAAAAATTTATTGAGAGAGAATTATATCAGCCAAAACCATATATGAAGTCTTCTGATTTACTCAATTCAGAATTGGTCGGCCTGTGGAAGGATCATGATGATATAGAGAATAGTTCTCTTTATGCAAGGCAGTTGAGAGAAAAAGCACAGAAGAGGGTTCTGTAATGATAATAGTTGATACTGATATAATGATAGATATATTACGTCAATATCCAAATTCTTTAAACTGGCTTGCAACAATTGATGAAGAAGATATTGCTCTACCGGGTTTTGTAGTATTTGAACTTCTGATGGGATGCAGGAATAAACAGGAACAGGACATTATAGAAAAGAAAATATCAAATTATAGAATTTTATGGCCTTCTGAAGAAATATGTGATTTAGCTTTAAACATATTTTATTCATATTATTTGAGTCATAATATCAGTGTTTTCGATGCTCTGATAGGATATATTGCTGTTGAATTAAATCTGCCTTTATATACGTTTAATGAGAAACATTATTCAGTTATTTCTGTATTAAAAACAATTCGTCCTTATAAAAAGGATGTTATTTAGGGCTCGTTGTAAAATAACCTTATCATGTTTACAGATTAAACATAGCGAATATCTATAGTTTTTGTAAAAAATTGCATGGGTTATTTTTTTCGGTTTCTTAGGGTTGATATGGAAGGTCAAAGAACTGGTATAGAGAAACTACAAAAATCTACAAATAACGCTTTAAATTCAGTTGATTCTGTAGTAAAATTATCTTATGATGTACTCAGTTGGAGAATTTGCGAAAAAGATAGGTAAAAGTGTTCAGACTTTAAGAGACTGGGAAAAAAAAGGCATATTAATCCCTGCTTATAAGACAAAAGGCC
>JBEHWO010000696.1:0-2564 GCA_040217695.1 Vulcanimicrobiota bacterium
TGTTTGAAATTCAAACCTTTCAGTTTATTAACAAAATCTTCTTTCTTTATTATAACCTTTGTCTGTGACATGGTAGTTGCAACAACTGCATCAATTTCCTGAGTATTAAGGGATAATTCTTCCAGCTTTTTTATTAATTCTTCTTTTGTAAATATCATATTTTTTATAGACTCTATTTTACTGACTTTTTCCGGAGAAATCTTATCTTTAAAGGCAGCCATGTTTTTATCATCTATTTTAAACCATACAATGGATTTTACTTTTTCTATAAGTTCCTGAGGGATTTTATCTTTCAGATTTTCCAGTGTTTTATCATCAATTCTATACCATTCAGGCATTTTTTCCATAATTATATTTACCGTTATACTGGTGCATGAGTCGGTATATCCGGGGATTTTCATTTCCTTCGGGCCTATAAGGGCCAGGGGAACCCTTGTTTTACCACTGTCATCAGAAGTCCATCTGTCAGGAACCGTGATTGTGAATTTCTGGTCAGGACTGCCTTTGTCGTAAGTGTAATCAACTGCTGAACAATAATTTAAGACAATTACTACTGAAACAATAAGAGCCAGAGAAATAATAAGATATTTTTTCTTCATTACATACCTCCTGTACTTTTGATTTTTACCATTATCTGTAATTTATATTACAAAATTTTTCAGTTAATTCTATTTATGTGACATGGAATCCTTTTTATTATTTTTTTTTCCTTTTTTTCGTGCTATAATGGTCGTGACGCGTGACGGGTAACGCGTCACCCGTGACCGGTAATGCATGAGAGCAGGTAATATATATGAAACATATGGGAGTAAACAGAAAGTTTATTGTTGTTATAGCCTTATGGATGTTATTGATAATAGCAGTTATAGTATGTTTATGGCATAAGAAATCCTTTTCTAAAGACAGTGACGAATATAAAGTTTTTTCTGATATACTTTATGCGGAAATCCCCGGATTTGATAAGAACCTGACCAGTCTCGACCTCTATGTACCGAAAAAAGGCGATAAATTGCCTGTTATGGTATTTATCCATGGCGGTGCATGGAGGATGGGTGATAAAAGCAATCACAGCAAAAAACCTTTAAGATTTGTCAGAGAAGGCTATATATTTGCCAGTATAAATTACAGAATGTCACCGGGGGTGACCTTTCCTGTTTATGTTCAGGATGTGGCAAAAGCTATCGGCTGGATATATAAAAATATTTCCACTTACGGAGGTGACAGAGAGAAGATTTTCATTATGGGACATTCTGCGGGAGCCCATCTGGCTGCTCTTGTTTCTATAGATGGGAAATATCTCAAAGAGGAAGGATACAATTTAGATATGCTGAAAGGTGTTGTATTGCTTGACGGTGCAGGTTATGATATACCGAAGATAAAGGAATTAAATAAAAGTTTATTTAATCGTCTCTATAAACCTGCCTTCGGCGATACTCCTGCCATATTAAAAGAAGCATCACCTTTATATCATGTAGAAAAAGACAGAGATATTCCTCCCTTTTTTATTATCTATGCAGGAAGCCGCGAAATGTCTAAACTGGAGTCTACATGGCTGAAAGAATCTTTGAAAAATGCAGGAGTTTATGCAGAATTATATCATGCCAGCGATAAAAATCATGGCACATTAAACAGAGAACTCGGTGAAGATAAAGATGAAGCTACGGAAAAAATTCTGGAATTCCTTAAGCAAATAATAGATGAAAGGTTTTAGTATTAATGAAAGACACTTATACCGATAAAATTATAAAATTAATACCTGCTCTGATAACAGTATTATTTTTCTTTACTTTTTTTAAACAATTAATAGTCACTTTTGAGACGATTTTAACACCTACCGTTTTAACTGCCATAACCATTATAATTTTGCTTCCTTTCAGAAAAGAATATAATGTGGTAAATACCCTGATAACCATTACAGGATTTCTCTACGGAATCTGGTTCCTGTCACTTATAAAATCCATTGTTATACCTTTTGCCATAGCTATTGTACTTGCCTATATTTCCGATCCTGTTGTTGTTTATCTGGAAAAAAAAGGTGTTTCAAGATCAAAGGGTGCCATTCTTCTTATTGGAGTAATAGTGGTGTTTTTTATTATAATGCTTCTTTTCCTGATACCGGCACTGGCAGAGAATATATCAGATTTCGTATCACAGATTCCTTCTATGAAGAATAATCTGATAGAATGGTTTAATAAACTCCAGAAGATTGAATTTTTTAAAAAACTCGGTGAATATAAAATTCCACCCTATCTGGAAGAAGCAATAGATAAATTACTCGTAGATATTCAAAACAGCGGTCGTGAACTGTCCAATAAATCCGTATCTTTTATAACGGAATCCTTTTCGAGTGCAATGCATTTTCTGATCGGTTTGCTGGAACTGCTTATCATTCCCGTTTTCGTCTTTTACATGCTTGAAGAGAAAAATAAAATTAAAAAATTCTGTGTAAGTTTTATACCGGTGGAAAAAAGAGAATCTATTTTTTCTCTCACAGATGAATTAAATACCACTCTGTCAGGCTTTTTAAGAGGTCAGCTTTTTAACTCGTAGCTAAGCCACCGACA
>JBEHWO010000697.1:0-2564 GCA_040217695.1 Vulcanimicrobiota bacterium
CTTTCTCTGGTTGTTCCTTTTTAAAAAGCTTTGAAAAGAAAGAATTGTCGCTTTTTTTCTTTTCTCCTTTTCTTTCCAGTTCTGAAAAATAATCCCGTAAATATTCGGATTTTTCAGTATCTGTTACATCGGAAATATCTTCTTCAATAATCTTACCTTTAGTAAAATCCAGCCTCGTATTATGAGAAGTAACTCTATTACTCTTATCATCAAGGAGTGTATGATTAATAGTAAGCATCTCTTTAAAACCGGTCATACATCTGGCATCTACACCTACATATTTTCTTTCCAGCTTAAAACTGGTTCTGGAGATTTTTCCTCTGTCTTTTTCCATTACTTCCATATGAACAACGCCGTTTTTATGTTCATATTGATCTATAATTATTTTTTCTCCTGATTTAGCAGGCAGTTCCAGTTTCTGCCCTTTAACAAGCAGATCTTCATGACGTCTGGCAAGTCCGTCAAGATGAATAAACTTATAAACAGGATCCTCTTCAGGCTGGTTTTTCAAGACAGTCACCTCTGATCGTGACGCGTGACGCGTGACGCGTGACGCGTGAGTAAATCTTCATTACATGGTTGTAACATTTCACATGTATAATCATAACATATAATATAAAAAATTATAAGCCTTCAGAGTATTCATAAATTAAAATTTATTTCACACAGAAGGCTTATAAAAAATAAACTAAAACTAACCTAAAAAAGCTCCGCCGCCGCTGTCGCCGCCGATGTCACCGCAACCGTAATAGCTGCTGCTTTCTCTGCTTCCGCCGCCGCTGCCGCATATATCCACACTGTCTCTGCTACCAAAATTCCATATACCGTCTTCCGATACTTCTCTGTTTGGTCCATCGGGACCTTCATTACTGTAGTTATCAGGCATCTTGGACCTGGTCTGATGGGTTTTATGGCTGTTACTTCCTATCTGCATTTCTTCTAACCTCCTTTAAAATATATATTTATTAATTTTATTATAATTATTAAAGAGAATATTGTAAAGAATATTTTGTAAATAAATTGTTAACATATTTTGATAAAAATAATTATTGATTTTCAGGTTCTAATTAGATACAATTAGGATATCACAAATTTTCAAGAAAGGCACATTTTTTTATGATACATACAGTAGATCAAAGAATTTTCTATCTTGAGGATTATAATCCCCTTTCCACTCTTACTCTGGACTTTCCTCCGGGAAATAATGTTAAAACATGGATAAGTAACATGCTGAATATATCCATACAGGAGATTATATCACAGAAGACTCTCATGAATGTACTCAGAGACTATCAGAATATATTACCGAAACACATATTAACTAAAATAGGAAAAAACATCTCAAATCCCGGTACATTTTTTTATAGCTATTTGAAAACTCTTATGTTATTCAACAATAACCCTGTAAGTATATTCAATGAAACACCTTATCCTGTATTCGAAGAAAACGATCTTCTGAATAAAGCAGTGCAAAAATTTATCGATCCCGTTACATATCTTCATGCCATAGAAATAATCTCATTGTTTACTCTGGCAGAAACAAGAATACAGATTATGAAAAAACACAAAGAAAGTGATACCAGGTTTGTAGAGATCTTTGAAAAACTTATTAATTATGAAGTAGTATTTAATTCATCTCAGGAATTCAGTGTTATTGATCTGAAAGGGCTTACATCTGAAATTGAATATATAGCACTTTCCTTTATCAATAATAAAGAAAGAAGAGGAAACAAATTAAATACCATTCCTTCATTAATTCTGAAGGTATCTGACGGAATTATACTGATAAATACACCACGGACCATAAGATATGTACAGGAATTACTGGAAGAAAAAGCTTCATTCCATCAGGGACAGATTATAAGAAAACCTGCAGACCTTCCTGTTACGGAAGAAATAACTGTTCCACCTGTTCTGACAGAGGAAAAACCTGAAGCTTCTGATGAAAAGTCTGTTCCTAACGATGAAATAGCAGACGAAGGGCCATATGAAAAATTAAAAAAGATTGGTTTAAGCGAACAAAAATCAAAATTCATGGTCTCAGGAAATCTTCAACTCGGTATGTCTATGCCTGAAGAAGAATTCCTTACAAATCCGGGCCCTTAGTACCGAAACAGGTAAATTAGTAACCGAAATCTTATATATCGTGACGCGTAATGCGTGACGCGTGACGCGAGGATACTAATTGTTCTAACAATCTGCCGGAGTTGTTTTTCTTGCAATCCTTAGGGGTTGTCAAGAAATAACCCAATCATATTTACGTCTATATCGTGACGCGTAACGCGTAACGCGTGACGCGAGGATGATAACCTTTCTAACAATTTGCCAGGGTTATTTTCTTACAGTCTCTTAGAGCCTATCCGAAAAGCGTCAAATACCTTCCGGTGGGTGAGACTCTTCCGAAAAATCTATAATCCTCGTGCAAAAAAAACTGTTATTACAGACTGCTACGATATTACATTTACTTAATTTACAAATTACTGTTAATACGGTATATATTTTTCTCCAGAGCCTCACCCCCCGGAAGGGTGTACAATAAATATTACTTTTCGGATAGGTTCTTA
>JBEHWO010000698.1:0-2562 GCA_040217695.1 Vulcanimicrobiota bacterium
CCGCGTAATGGGGCCCAGTTTTATGATCCAGTCCGGATCTCCTATAGTCATAACCATTACCTCCCTTTAAAAATATTCAATTACATTTTTATTCAACCAACTGCAGAAAAAAACCTGCAAAAACAGACAGAAAAATCAAAGACTGCGGGAACGAATTTTCCAGATTTATTAATATACCAACGAACCCTTGCAAAAGTTGAATATTCATATAAATACCCAAATAGACAGGATTTTTTTATTCTTCGTTGAAAAATACATGAAAAATACATGGTAAAAACAGGATAAATTCTTATATAATCTCGTGTTTTTAATATGTGAAAGATGGAGTAGAAAAATACATGGAAAATACATGGAAAATACATGAAAAAACATGTTTTACTATTGAAGAAATAGTCAAATTAACAGGAAGAAGTTCAACTTCAATTTACAGATATATAAAAAATGGTAAATTAAAAGCAAATAAAGTAAAAGGCGATGGTAAGCCTTCTTATGTAATATCAGTAGATGATGTTGAACAATGCTTTAATATTGACTGGAAAAAACATGGAAAAAACATGGTTAATGCTGAAAAAAACATGAAAAAAACATGGGAAAATAATGAAAATGAAAAACCACTGACTCAAGAAACTCTTATGGAAACTATGGAAAAATTCTTTTCCACTAAACAATCAGAACTTGTTAAACCGATGGAACAACAAGCACTCTACAAACTAGGAAAAGTAGAACAAGAGAACCAATTCTTAAGAGAGAAAATGGAAACTATACTGGAAGAAAATAGTCAGCTACGGGAGCAAATAAAAGCTCTTCCCGGCCCAGTTGAATCCATTCAGCAGATCTTAGTGGAAAATACCGAAAACTTGACTATGCTTCAGAAGGAAAAGGAAGAACTACTCAACAGATTAAAAGAAAGGGAAAAAGAACTGGAAAATTATATCTCCCTATCTTTACAGTTGGAATCCACCTCACAAAAACTTCATGAAAAAGAAGATGAAATGAAATCCATAAAGACTATGGTAAAGAGAGAAAAAGATGAAGTAGAAATCAAATTACTAAAGGAGAAAGAGGAAGCCCTAACTGAAGCAAAAGAAGCAAAAAAGCGAAAAGAAGAGCTGGAAGAAATAGTAAAACAAGAATCAGAAGAGAAAGCCATGGCAAAAGCTGAAGCAGAAGAAGCTCTGAAGCAATTAAAAGAATTACCAGCTCCTGTAGAATCTATACAACAGATATTACTTGATAATGCTAATAACATAAAGGCACTGGCTAAAGAAAAAGATAATTTTCAGTCAGTGCTAAAAGAACATGAAGCAACCATAAAGGAAAAGGAAAGGGCACTGAAAGAACTGGATGAACTTCGCCGGCAGGAGTTGGAGAAGTTGAAGCAGGAACATGAGAAAAAACTTAAATTAATGAGTGATTCAGCAGAAAAAGAGAAGATAGAAATAGTTGAAGCCTGGAAGAAGAAAACAGAGGAACTTGAAAGGCCATGGTGGAAGTTCTGGTAAATATAAAGGTATTTCAGCCAGGTTTTATGGAGGTTAACAATGCTTAAAGAGAATCGTAAAGAACTTAATAAAGGTAATAGGAAGTGATTATATGAAATTTGATGAGCTTTATGAGAAAGCTAAATCTGTAATTAATCCAAGAAAACTCTCTGAATATGCAGAAGCCGGCGGTGTCGGTGCTGCTATTCTTTCTGAAAGTGAAACGGTATATACGGGCGTATGTATTGATACTGAATGTTCTATGGGATTATGTGCAGAACATGCAGCAGCTGCTGCTATGGTAACTGCAGGAGAAAACAGGGTATTAAGAATGATTGCTGTTAACTGGGACGGAAAGGTCTTACCTCCCTGTGGCCGCTGTCGTGAATATATAAGCCAGCTTCATAAAGATAATATTAATGCTGAAGTCATGGTAAAGGAAGATGTAATCGTAACCATACGGGAACTGTTGCCATATAACTGGCAATAAAACTCTTTATTTATATATCCTGATAAAAATTGACATAGTTCATATATCCGATTTTATTATTTTATATATATTGAAAATCTAATAATGACAATTCTCCCATAGAATCAGAAACAGGCAGTTTTCACTGCCTGCCTCATTTGAGATGTGTATTCATGATTATGTTCCTTTCTTTATGGCATGTTAGTAGCTAACAAAATAACATTTATTAAGCATTTTAAGCAACCATTACCGCATTCTTTCTGAACCTTGCTCTGGAATACTTTCTTTATCATCTTATTCATCTCCTTTCTTTGTTATATTTCTTTCCTTACTTTATCGAATTATCCAGAAGAAACCAGATCCCCAGCTATTGCCTAAACCCCAGCTATTTTGAAACATTTCTATCATCTCCTTTTCTCTATTTATCATAGTAATTCCTTAATTTAATACGGATAAGCTACGGCTAAACCTATTAATAAAAACTGCTGACTGACTATTTTCTGCGTCTTACTCTGAAATACTTTCTTAATAATCTATTCCACATTCTTCCTTTGTTTTATCTCTTTCATTGAGGTAAGTATAACTTAAAGATGTGAAAAAGCTATGAAGAAG
>JBEHWO010000699.1:0-2551 GCA_040217695.1 Vulcanimicrobiota bacterium
GGGCCAGGGCTCTGGCAATCATTACCCTCTGGCGTTCTCCTCCCGAAAGTTCTGTTACAGGTCTTTCGGCAAGGTTAAAAACACCGGTTTTTTCCATAGCAATATTTATTATATTTTTATCGTCTTTACTTTCATTCTGAAATGTGCCAAGAAAAGGAAATCTGCCCATGGAAACTATTTCCCTTACAGTATAGGGAAAATTTATGAAAGAATCCTGTAAAATAAAGGCAAGTTTCCTGGCAAGTTCAGACTGATTAACACTATCCAGTTTCTGTCCCATGAATTTTACAGAACCTTCGGAAGGTTTCAAAAAACCTGACATGAGACGAAGTAAAGTAGATTTACCTGTTCCGTTAGGACCTGTAACAGATAAAAATTCCCCTTCTGAAATATCAAAGGTAAGTTTTTTTAGAATCAAATCGTTTCTGTATCCGAAAGTCACATCTTTTATTTCAAATATATTCATCTGTAAAACCTCATTACTTCGTAACGCGTGACGGGTGAGCGTGACGCGAGAATTTCTACTATAAAATTAAGTAACAAACAAACATGACCGGTTCGGTCACAACGAAGAATGATAATGTGTTCCTCCCGTCACGCGTTACGCGTCACGATTCTCATATAAATCCTGTATTTCAGAAAAAAGAAAATTTTCTTTTTCTTAAAAGATAACAGAAAAAAGGTGCTCCCAGTAAAGCGGTAATTATACCTACAGGCAGTTCTACAGGAGACAGAATGGTTCTGGCAATAGTATCGGAAAAAACGAGAAGTACGGCGCCTGTTATGGCAGAAACAGGTATAAGAAGACGGTTATCAGGGCCAAAAATCATCCTTACCATATGAGGGACAATAAGCCCTACAAAACCTATTATACCGCTTACAGAAACAGCAGAAGCAGTTATAAGAGAAGCTGCACATATAAGGATTAATTTTGTTCTTTCCACATTCAGACCCAGATAATGGGCTGACTCATCGCCCAGGGTCATAATGTTAAGACTTCTGGAATTAACCCAGATTATAAAAGTACCTGCTGCTAAATAAGGAAGAATCAATAAAATATGAGACCATTCTTTTTCCGACAGGCTTCCCATCATCCAGAATATTAATTTATGGAGATCTTCATTTGCTAAAAACATAATAAATGATACGAGAGCCCAGAAGAAAGAACCGACTATGACACCGGCAAGTAAAAAAGTGTCTACAGGAATTTTACCTCTTACAAGAGACAACCTGTATACAAGAAATACTGTAAATACTGCTCCCATAAAAGCACAGAGAGGTGTGGGAGAAATAAAAAATCTGTCCAGTTTAAAAAGAAAGGAACATCCTGCACCTGCGGCAGCACCGGCAGAAACACCTACTATATAGGGGTCTGCCAGGGGATTTCGTAAAAATCCCTGAAAGGTTGCTCCGGAAATGGCAAGAGCTGCTCCGACAAGACAGGCCAGTAAAATCCTGGGAAGCCTTATGAGAAACACTATATTCCAGTGTCCTTCAGAAAAATTTCCTTTTGTCCCTGAAAACAGTGACATAAACATATTGATTAATTCATACACATCTATCTTTACTGAACCGACGGATATTGAAACTGTTATGAGTGTAAAGAGTATAAAAAGAAGGATAGATATATAAAAAAAATTTTTCATTTCTCAAAATTCCTCTTCCTTAAGCCAGAGAGATATCTGCCTTATTGACATAATAATACGGGGGGTAGGACGGACAAAAATATCAGGATCTATTTCATAAACCTGTTTTTTTCTTATTGCAGATATTCGCTGCCACGCCTTTCGGGACATCACTCTGTCTTCTGTTCCCGGCGTTGAAACTATAATAACGTGGGGATCTTTCTCTACTACCCATTCACTGCTTATCTGTACGTCATTTTTTTTCATATCACCTGCTATATTTACCCCTCCTGCAAGAGTTATAATGTCATTTATAAAACTTTTTGCTCCTACAGTCATGAGAGGTTCAGGCCATATCTCTACAAAAACCCTGGGTTTATTAAGGGGAACTTTTTTTCTTATGTCTTCGACCTGTTCTTTCAATGAATTAACAAGTTGCAGACTCACTTTTGTTTCACCTGTAGCTTTTCCCAGAAGAATTATAGAATTAAATATACCATCCATATCTTTTGAATCCAGGAACAGAAAATTTGCCCCGAGAGAATTGGAGCGGGACATCAGGTTATCAGAGAGCCCGTTATCTGCAATAATTAAATCGGGGTGAAATTCCAGAAGTTTTTCTATATTAAGGGTTACATCTCCTACTTTCGGCTTTTTTAAAGCATCGGGAGGATAATCACAATGTCCTGCCACAGCCACCACTTTTTCGGAAAGACCGAGATAAAAGAGTAATTCCGTAATGCTCGGGCTCAGAGAAACGATTCTCTGAGGCTGTGATTTCACTGTAATTTCCCTGCCGGAACTGTCTGTTAATGTCACCGGAAATACATCTTTTCCTGAAGATAATGTTATAGAAAAAATAAATAATATAGATAATACCTGTATGATTCTGTTCATAATATACCTTTCTATAGATAGTGTATTTT
>JBEHWO010000700.1:0-2539 GCA_040217695.1 Vulcanimicrobiota bacterium
TTATTTTCATTTGCCAGGACTGCAAAAGTGAGTGGGATGCAGATGAGAAATCTAAATCAAAAGTCTGCAAATTTTGTGGAAGCATAAAGGTTTATAAAAGTTTTAAACATCAGCGGGCTGCTAAAAAAAGCAGAGGCAAGGAAAGGTGGTCTTACAAAACAAGATAAAAAAAAGTTGATACGGTTACAAAAATTGTTTTTAGTTCTGTTAACCCGCAACCTAAATTGTGGCTTAATGAGAAGTAAGCAAAAGTCTCAAACCGTTTTACCTGTATGCCTCTGGCGTAACGGTTTACAACAAGAAGCGGTCAACTTAAGTAAATAATTTACTTTTTTGTTTTTCGTTTACCTGCCTATATTTGTCCAAGACAACATTAAATTTTAATATTAATTTTTATCATTACTTGCGGAACATACTTAATGGCAAATTCTAAAAGACCATCCTGGGACGAATATTTTTTAAAACTTGCAATGCTCGCTTCTGAAAGGGCAACCTGCCCGAGAATGCACTGCGGATGTGTGCTTGTTAAAGACAGATTTGTTCTTTCTACCGGATACAATGGCTCGCTGCCCGGTCAGCCCCACTGCGAAGATGTAGGCTGCCTGATTGTTGATAATCATTGTGTGCGTACAAATCATGCTGAAATAAACGCTCTGGTTCAGGCAACAAGACACGGAGTAAATGTGTTTGGTGCAACCGCCTATATTACAAATATGTCCTGCACAACCTGCGCTAAAGCATTAATAGCAGCAGGAATAAAACGTGTTGTTGTGTTTTCAGATTTTCACGATACTCTTGCAACACAATTTTATTCTGATGCCGGTGTTGAAATTGTAAAAATGAACATGCCGGATACACAAATTCATTATGATCTGAAAAATTATTCTTCGGCTAAGAAGACGGAAAAATCGTTATAAGTCTTAAATACAATTATGAAACTTCTGAAAGATTGGGTTTGTTATTCATAGTTTGATCTGAAATTTAATTTATAATGCCGGATCAGATAATTAACGCTTAAGTTAGAAAAAAATTATTACAAGATCAGATTTTCAGCGGCTTGTGATATTAACTTACATCATACTATAAGTTTATGTATTCATCAACATGTCCAAATTGTGGTGAGAAATCCGATCCTGAAATTCAATACTGTCCGGTTTGCGGAGCGGCAAAATCAGAATTAGTTACAGAGGGCAGCATATTTAAGGATATTAATAATAAGCTTGTAGATAAGTTAAGCTTTCTGGATTATCCCCAATTATATGCAACGGTTATAACAAGATTAGCTTTAATGCTGATTGTAATATTTGTTATACCTGATTTTATATCTAAAAGCGAATTTTTCTGGATGGTGATAGGAATATTTTCTGTTTATGGTTTGATTAAAGAAGTTGCTAAAACCTATAAGAAATTTATTATAGTTTATAAAATATGCCGCACATTATTATTTGCTTATTTCGGTGCAGGATTCGGAAATATAATTGCACACTCCGGCAGAATGGCTCATTACCGTTTTAGCTATTACTTTAATATAAATTTTTTATACGAACAGTTATTGAATGGTAATAAAATGATAGTGGTCGGCATGATTGGGGGAATCGGGATAATGATATTGTATTATAAGCTTGGTAAGCAGCTCGAGTTCAAAAAATAATCAAAATCTTTTCTGCTTTTAAATCAGCGATTACTTTTTTGAAAAGAGCTTTTTAATTGAAAACACTTTATCAAAAAACAGAGATTCTTTGCTCAGGAAAATAGATTTGTTTGCTCCTTTCGGAAAATAATACCATCGTATTTTTCCATAAGCGTTGGAACATTTTTTTGTATGATCTATCATATACTTAACAGGATCTGACTGATTGTTATTGATCAGATATAATTCAATTTCTTCAAGAACTTCAGCAAAGATTTTCTTTAACAATTCGATATCATCATTAATATTCAGCAAAAACTCAACTATAAAAGTTTTATAATCAGATATTCCGATTCTTGCAACGGGTCTGGATACATAACCATATTTAAGTTCAAAGTAACGATTTGATAAATCCACTTTGCCGGGCTGCCACTGCCAGTGATCTTTTGTCATTTTGTTGATCAATAGTTTTATTATAAACTTTTCAAAAATAATGTAAAAACCTTTACAAAAAAGATGTTTATGACTTTAACAAAAAACTTTTTTACCAATACAATTACCTTTGACTTGAATATAGCTGTTTATTTTGCATTATTTGGTTAGCATAAAAAGTGCATCTTTTATTTTGTACAGAGGGATTAAAAATGAGTACAATAAAAATTTTCTTCGCGGGTAAATATTACAGCATTTACAGAATTAGTTTGGAAAGAATTTCCTTTGCAATGCTGTTTTAATCCTGAATTGTTTATTTTGTAAATAGACAATTAACATTTAAATCTGTACTATAAGACCAAAGAAATAAATTATATTGAAACCAAATCAAAGGTGAAGCTATGAAAAAGTTAATTCCTGTTGATGTTTCGAAGTTGTTTAAGTATTTCTTAGTTATTTTATTTTCCTTTAACATAA
>JBEHWO010000701.1:0-2536 GCA_040217695.1 Vulcanimicrobiota bacterium
TTCTGACTTATCTGAAAATAATTCTCTTATACCTGACTCCCTCATAACCCTGAGTATTTCATTTCTTACCTTTCTATCTTTTTCTTTTTTCAGACGATTTTTCAGTATTCCAGGAGTCTTCCTGCATTTAATCTGTCCCAGTGCCCATACGGAAGTAACACGAACGGAAGGGATTTCGTCATCAAGTAAATTCACCAGTTCATGACAGGCTCTTCTAATTTTTCTGCTTCCGCAGTAAAAAGCTGCTCCATATCTAACTTTTGCCTCACAATCTTTCAGACACTTTATAATAGCTTCTTCCGCTCTCTCGTCTCCTATAAGACGAAGACTGTCTATTATCTGAACCCTTATATCAGGATCTTTATCATCTAATATCTTAAGGAGTGGTATAACAGCATTTGCCTGTTCTCCCCTGCCGAGAGATTTTATAGCATAGGTACGAACATAATTATCAGGTGAAGAAATCAACTGGAGGAAACAGTCATATTTATCATCAGATATTATATTATCCAGAGCTCTTTCAGCAGTTCTCTGAATAATTTTGCTCTCATCAAATAAAAATCCTATTAAATCTTTAATGGTACTTTTATAGTCAAACAATGACAGATGTTTTATAACATAATATTTAATCTTAAAATCTGATAATTTCGCCGCTATGGCCAGCATGTGAAGATCTTCTTCATTCTTTATTTTCGAAAGAAGATATTCTGCTTCTTCCCTTTTTGTTGCATCTAAAAGGACCAGACCATTGAATATTTTCTCTATTGTTTCTTCCACTTAAATATCTCCGCCTGTCAGTGTATGAGAATCGTAACGAGTGACGTGTGACGGGAGGAAAAAATTCTCATTCTTCATTGAGAATGAACCGGTCAGATGTAACGCGTCACCTGTCGCCCGTCACGAATCCAACACCTCTCCAGTAAACGATAAAATCTTTTATCTTTTCTTTTTCATCACCTTCATAACTTTCAACGAGAGGTTCTATTTTTTTAATATAAATATTCATATTCTTTAAATCCTTTTTCTGCCAGTAACATTCAGAAATAGCTGTTAAAGATGACATATCATGTTCTTTTGAAGAAAGAGATTTTTTAATGTGGTTTATAGCTTTATCATAATCTCTTTCATAGAGATAAATGCGTCCCATTAAAAAATTGGCTTCATACTGATCTGAATTTAATTCCAGTGATTTACTGAGAGCTGATTTTGCATTTTTCAGTTCCTCTTTTACAGTCTTATAATTATCAAATAATCCGGAAAAAGCATATTCCATTATAACACTTCCCAGATCAAGATAAGTCCTGTAATCAGAAGGATGTTCTTTAAGTTCCAGTTTTAATTCATTTATAAAAAGATTGTATTTTTCCGATATACGGGCAAGCTCTTCCCCTGCATAATATCTTATATCCATATGAGGATCATGTAATAAATCCTTTAAAATCTCTATTGAATTATGACTTACAAGTTTTCCCAGTGATTTCACCAGATTCAATTTCTGACTGAAATCCTCTTCAATCCTTACCGAATCACGGAAAGGCTGAAGATCAATATTTAATTTTAAAAAATCAAGAGATTTAGTCAACTTCGGAGTTTTATCTCTGTCTCTCGTGCCAGATAAAATATACTCCCTGTACTCTTCATAAAGATTTACTGTCTGTCCTTTGTTCTTATCCTGCAACATCTGATAAATGCCAATATAACCAAAGGCGGGTAAAGAAAGAAGAAAAATAAATACAAAAGGATAAAAGGGGGTTCTTTTATCTTTCAGCAAATACACTGATAGAGAAGCCAGGACAGAAGCCATTATATGTCCTGTTATAATATAGACTTCCCGGTCTATATAATTACAGAATAGAAGATATAAAGAAAATCCTTCCAGAAAAAAACTTGATATCATAAAAAAAATAGAAAACATTATAATCGTTCCTTATTTCTTATTTCGGAAATTATTTCCTCAAGGGATTTTTTACAGGAAAAAGGTGAAGAATAAACTATTTTTACTTTTAATATCGAATCATCTTCAAAAGGTTTCAGGCTGAAATGTTCCATTTTTTTCTGAATAGCAAAAATAAAGTCATCTATATTATCATCTTTTATCTTATGTTTCAGTACTGCAAATTCCCCTTCATGTTCAAAATGGGCAAAAAGGTCAAAATCCTTTATATATTCCCCTGTTATCCTGGATACAAATTTCAGTACAGATGGTTCTTTTGCAGCAGGTAATTTCTCCCAGTCGAGTATTTTAGCCAGAATAAGAATAAAATCCACACCTGTATTCTGTGCACTAAGAAAGGCTTCTTCCAGTCTCATTGAAAAATATTCATATTTAAATATCTGTGTATCAGGTCTGATTATTCTCCTTCCTTCTGATATTTTATATGTCATAGCATTTTCTATAGCCCTGGAACACCAGTCTGAAAGTAATAAAAAGATTTTTTCCGTTACACTATTAAACTTCAGGAAACTGATATTATTGATATTTACCACACCGGACATATCGCCGTCACTATTTTTTAAAGGAGCTATATAAACAGGC
>JBEHWO010000702.1:0-2524 GCA_040217695.1 Vulcanimicrobiota bacterium
ATCTATCTGGCAAAAAGAATCCTCTCTTTCCCTCTTCAAATAAGCAGAAAAAAAGGGATAGATTGTCTTTTTATACTCATACCTTTTATCCTTTTACCTGTAGTTTACAATCAGCTTGTGAGCCGGCAGTGGAATGTATTATACCTGACAGGAACTATGGCTATATCTGTAACAGTTCTTTTTTTATGGATTTTACTGTTACGCTATACGGGAGAAATCAAAAATATACTGCTTTCAGAGAAGGAAAGAAAATACCTGCTCCTATTTACCGTAATTATATATATATTCTTCCTTTTCACTGTTACGAATCCGGCTCATGGCCATAAAGCCCTGGATATCCCCGTAATACCGCTGGCAGTAATTTCAGCCGTTATTATATTAATTTTGTTTCTTATATTTAAGGTGATTGGGAAAAACGGAGAAGTTGAAAAAGAAATATCCTATTCGCCGGCATCTATTAATTTTCCGCTCTTTTTCCTGTGGATATTCTGGCATTTTTCCATAACTGCGACAGTTCTTATATTTCAGAAAGCAACAGGCCCTGTTCTTTCAGCCGGCCTTCCTGTCCTGGCTGTTACAGGTATTCTTGTGGCTGCTATATCATTTATTTCATCTATGTTTTATCTGATAAAAGATTCATTGAGGCCGGAGGCATATTGAAATTACCATGTTTTATCAGTATCTTCATAAAGTCTTTTCCCGCTGTTTATATCAAAGACCTGAAGGTATGTGCCTCCGCTCTCATAACCTGCCATAATAAGTTTATCACTGTATCTGTCGATAGTTACGGTGTTATGATATTTCGAATGAGGTATCATCAATTGAACCACATCGGCATTCCATAGCAATTTTCCAGTATTTATATCAAGGGCCATAAGGTCTGAACCGGTAGAAATTCTGCAGTAATAAGCCACTGCAAGAATATTTCCGTATGACAGAGCAGATGTGGTTTCACAGTATATATTGCCGGGAAATTTATATTCCCATTTTTTTGCCTTTCCGTAAGAATCGTAAAGGGTAAGAATATCTTTTTCATCGTCAAGGGACAGAAGACCTGTAAGATTTTCTTTTTCATCTGTTAAAATGCCTGATACGATTGATTTTGCTTCTTTTACCTCTCCTGTTTTAAGATCTATTATTCTGGTAACATTATATTTCTTTTCAAATACATTGGTCGTAAATATAAGATATTTATTATTATGAGTGAAATAATTCAGATAGCGGTGATAATAATGTAAATCTCCTTTAATCTCTATATCCGTATGTTCTACGGAAGTTCTAAATAAAACTTTACCGTTACCGTCATATTTATATACAATTATTCCCTGCTTTCCGTCAAGGTCTTTGCCATAAACAACTCCGTCATCAAGGGCAAATAATAAATTTCTCCCGTTTATATCCTGTTTTATATTTTTCTCTTTATTTTCAGGAGTTATTTCTTTTTTTGTCTTCATATTTATAATTTTGAGGCTGTTATCAGGCATAGTAAGGAAAATATCATCTTTAAGGATAACCATTTGAGAGTAAAAATGCTCTCCTTTTCCTATCTCTGTCCTGCACGGTAATGTAAAAACCTTTTTGCCTGTAAAATCGTATATATAGAAATTCTCTTTATCACTGCTTATAAGATAGTGTTCATCTATAAAAGGCCTGTTTTTTCCTTCAAGCCTGAAAGATGTTATTTTCCCGGCATTTTCTCTGGAAAATACAGTGACTTCTCTGTAACCTGTGCCGTATATAAAAAGATATTTCATATTTTCATCAAAAACAGGTCTTCCCTCTGCAATATTTATCCTGTGCAGTTTTTCGAGATTCAAAAAATAATTTTTATAAAAACAGGCCGGGTTTTCCTGAGAATATGATATATTGCAAAGAAGAGATATGAATATGACAGTAAAGAAAAATTTAAAAAAGATAATAAAATCACCTCTTTATAAAATAGATGATGTAATTAGGCGGAAAGATGAAAAGATAAAGGATAAAAGAGGAATTTTCCGAAAAAAAGGAACAACTACAATATCTCCATTGCTATAAATCATACAGGTCTTCCTCCGCATTATCCCAGATTTTACTTAATGCCTGTTGCTGAAGTAATAAGGAATCCCGGTCAATCTGAGATACTCTTCTTGTGCAATACTCACTTACAAGAAATCTGGCATAATCAAATAGTTCCATGACCTTCTCTTCAGGTAAATCATTTATAAGCTGAAACAATTCTGTCTTACAATCTTTTACATTCTGCATGACTCATCCACCTCTCTTCAATATATTATAACAGAAAAAAGATTATCTGGTAGTGAAAAATAAAAGCTGGCTGTGTAAAATAAAGGCTGGTTTATTCATGTTTTACACTAATATTACCTTTTGCAGTAGGCGCAGCTTTGCTGCGCCACTGCAGTTCCAATTTATAGATATATTTATCTTCATAAAACCAATTACCTCCATATAAAATTCATAAATTCCATGATTTCCTGATTACCTATATAATAACTCTTCTGTAGAATATAAAGAAAATTATTATTTT
>JBEHWO010000703.1:0-2523 GCA_040217695.1 Vulcanimicrobiota bacterium
TACGCGTTACGCGTCACGATTGTAAAATCGAAGAATTAAGTAAAAATGCTATGAAATATCTGGAGGAAAACAAATGAATATTTTTGAAGAACTTAACGGAATATTCCGCACAGTCTTTGATGATGAAGACATAACAGTAAATGATGAATCTACGGCAGCAGATGTGGACGGATGGGATTCTCTGTCACATGTGAACCTTATCATTGCCATAGAACAGAAGTTTAAGATTAAATTCAGTACAAAAGAACTGCTGACTTTTAAAAATGTGGGAGACCTGAGGAGGGCCATTGAGAGCAAGGTGAATGCGTGATGCATGACCGGAGAAATCCTGCGATTATGTGGCACGGTATGATAATCACTGCCGGGACTTAATAGACGGTATTTATTTAACAGTCCGGGCCTTTCCTATATATTCCCTGAGATCTCTTTCCAGGTTTTTAATCCTTATATCCTGTTCTTCAACTTTTTCCTGAAGATATGAAACAGTATTTTTTAAGACTTCTTTTTCCATGTCCTTTTCCTGAGATGAAGTGCCGGTAAGAGGATATTTTTTTCTCTTTTCTCTGTCAGAGGATATTCTGTATATGACTTTATCTTCTCTTGCGGTAAATTTTTTATTCAGCTCTATAATTTTTTCTGTAGTCCCTTTAAGCTCATAAACTATTTCTTTAAGTTCGGGAACAAGTTCAGCTTCTTCCGTGGAAGGCGATATAAAATGGTCTTTCTCTTCGGTAAACCTGTTCCCTTCCCCTGATAAAATCCAGTTAATATTTACACTTAAATTTTTATAAAGAGCTTCTGCTACCTCGACGGATAATTTAGTTTTTTCTGTCTCTATATTTTTTATTAAATACCAGGTAACGCCAAGCTTATCTCCCAGTTCTGTCTGGGTTAATCCCATATCCAGTCTTAATTGTTTTAATCTTAAAGCAGGTTTATTCATTGTTGGATAATTATTATTAAATAATTTTTATTCTACATGTTGACAATAGATAAAAATTGTATATAATAAATATATTCTTTCAAAATTTATAATAATAATAACACAATATAGCAGGAAAGGCAATCATAAAAGATATGGAACAGGACGAAGTGCAGAATAAGTCCAATAAGAAAGATATAGATGATGATGAACTTTTGAAGTCGGGCAAATTATTTCCCGGTGATCTGGAGATAAAAAGTTTTGACGATATACCGGAAGAGCTTAAAGAGGAAGAAGAAATAGTAATGGCATTAAAAGAACTCTGTAGAGCTGCTCACGATCCAATGGTAATAAAATTACTGAAAATGAGAGAAGAAAAAAACATGAAATAAGTATTTTTTGTCTTTAATTATTGATTGTAGATAATTTTTATTTATTATGCTCTCGTAACGCGTGACTGGAGGAAGACATTTATTAAATGTTTATGCCCGGGTCAGTAATAAAAAACACAGTTTATATGGCTGTGTAAAAAGAATATCAGAAAGGAAGAATGTAATGTCGAATCATGATGGAAGTTATATGTTGAATGAAGTATTAATACTTCTCGAAAAAAGAGGTTATTTTTCTCATATGAACCCTGTAGAAACAAAAAAATTCGTAAATGAAATCTTAAGTATAGGCAATGAATATGATTGCAACGATGGAGAAATTCTTGAAGATATAGGAGAAAAGCTCGGAATTTGTTACTATTGCATGGAATATAATAAAGATATTGAAGATGGTCTATGTCCTTCATGCAGATCATAGTGGTATTTCCGGAAAATAGACAAAATCTGTAAAAAGATTTATAATAAAATGTGAAAGGATCATAATAATGGCCGGGAAGAGACAGAATAAACTGGAAGACAGCGCATGGAAAGATATCCTGGAGGAACTGTTTCCTCAATTTATGGAGTTTTTCTTTTATGATTTATATAAAGAGATAGATTTTTCTAAAGAGCCAGTCTTTCTGGATAAAGAGCTTGAAAAGATAGTAAAAGCCGGTGAAACAGGTAAAAGATTTGCCGATAAACTGGTTAAAATCTATTTTAAAGATGGTACTGAACGTTGGTGTCTCTGTCATGTAGAAGTGCAGGGAAAAAGGGAAAAGAAATTTTCCGAACGTATCTACACGTATAATTACAGAATTTTTGACAGATATCATAAAGAGGTTATAAGCCTGGTTATTCTCACTGATGAAGATAAAAGATTTCGTCCCGGCCCTTATAAATTCAAAGCCGGGCATTTCAGTCTTGTATTTGATTATCCTGTAGTAAAATTAATAGATTATAAAGACAGGCTCGATGAGTTGAAAAACAGCGAAAATCCTTTTGCTATAGTAGTGGAAACATATATAAGACTTCTTGAAGTGAAGAAAGATAATGATAAAAAATTATCACTGAAAATAGTGTTATCAAAATCTGTTTTTAACAGGAAAGATTCTCTGAAATTATTAAGATTTATCGACTGGTTAATAAATCTGCCGTAAGAATATGAGAAAATTTATTATGAAGAAATGAGCAAGTTTGAGGAGGTTAGCGGAATGCCATATGTAACAACTT
>JBEHWO010000704.1:0-2522 GCA_040217695.1 Vulcanimicrobiota bacterium
AGATTATAACGAAGCCGATAAAAATCACTATAATATCTCTTAAAGAAATAGATGAGACTTAATTTCCTGAAGAATTATAAAATGAACATATGGGCAGAAGACACGTTCTTCTGGAAAGGCTTTCTTGATGAAAACAGATAGATAAGAAAGGTTGATTGTTAATCATCTACTGCATCCAGTAACCTTTCCGCTGCTTCTACATGTCCGTTCCCCTCTTCCCATAACAGGACAGATCCGGCTCTTCCTGCATCTTTTACCGTTACTATGCGATAAATATCATTCCATTTATAGATTCTTTTCAGGGAAATCAGTAATTCAGGATGTCTTATGAATATGTCGGCAGTGAGGATTTTAAATTTTTTATAGGTACCGGCAGTTATAACAGCATGCCAGAACCTCTGGGCATCTCTGTAACAGGTCATGGCTGAAGATATTTCTTCATTGAACCGGGGAACATAACTTACAGGATTATCTTTTAAAAATTTATTTACTTTTATCTCTGTTTCCGTTACATGGTTGCCATAATTTTGATAGTCTCTTATTGATTTTGCAACATCTTCGAGGTCTTCTATGTCATCAAGTATTTTTTTTGCAGACGATATATAATCCTCCGGTACAGAAGATTTCGGAGAAACCTGCGGAGAAGGATTCTCCGCAGGACTGGTTGGCTTTGTTACAGCAGCAGGTTCCACTTTCGGAGAAGGCTTTGCTGACGGCGAAGGAGCAATTTTTTTAGATATTAAAATAGATGTAACATTACCGGAGTCATAATAATATTTTGTTTCATCTTTTGCCAGATATACTCTTTCAGTCTTATTCAATACTCCGTCATAGAGAGTCTTTACATCTACAATATTTGAACCCACACCTATTCCTTCATTGGTTTTATATTCGGGATTTTCAACGAGAACAGTTTTTAAGATCTGGTTATCGGTTGTAAAGAAAAAGGTAAGTTTATGTGTTTTATAGGTCAATTTAACCTCTCCTTTATCTGTTACTTCTTCGCTATCGGCTTTGCCGAGCCATTCTTCCACTGAAATTAATTTACTTTTATTTACCTGAACTCTCCCTATGCCTGTGCCGGGATTTATAATAAAAGCTTTCGGATTTTCTGTGGCAGTGGGAACTGCCGGAGGAGTGACAGGCACAGGTGTCGGTTCTTTTCTGGAATTTCTGCACCCTGAAAAGGAGAATAATAATATAGATATTACTAAGTTTATATACAATATTTTACAGAACATTTTTTATACCCCCTCTTTTTTTTTGCTATTGCTAATTAATAGTTATTTTGTTTTATACTTAAATTGTTATTTTGTAAGACATTTAAGTTGTTTTTTTGTTGCAAAAAATTGCAAATGCGTAATGGGTATTGACAAATTATTTTTATTGATCTAAAATGTGATTTCTTAATAGATATTCTTGAATATTTTATTTAATTCCTTCAAATTAAATAAAAGATAAAACAGACCTTTGACAAATTTTATAAATATATATTATGTAAACCTGTTTTTTTCAGGATTTTACATGATAAAAGATTTATAGAAATATTGTTTACTGTGAAGATGGTCTTAGATAGAGAAAATTTCTGGATACAGAAATTATAAATAAGAGAGTAATCACCGAAAGCTCCAGGATAAAATTATTTTTTATTTATTTTTACCTTTCTGTTACCGGCATTTTATAGTAAAAGCTGATATATTGTCAGTCAGGTAAAGATATAATTTCAATCAATTTAATATGTGTAATTGATTATTATTTTTTCCCTGATTTTATGGAGCTTATAGAAAGAAGGTTTTTTATATGAACAACAGTACATTAGATGAAATTGCCGATATTACTGAAATTATTGATTTCAGGGATTTATACCAGTGTGCCTGGTGTAAATGTCTTATGGTGAATGGTATCGGCATAAAAGAAGAGGATGAAATTCTGGATCTCTCTCATGGCATATGTCTTAAATGCAGGAGAGAAATGGAAGAAGAAAATAATTTTCATAAATGTAACGTTCACAAAATTTCCAGATAGAGTGAGGGGTAACAGATGAGTTTTCTGTTCACTCCTTACAACTTACCTGTGTATCTTTATGTCCGGTGGTCACAACGAAGAATGAGAACTTGTTCCTCCCTTCACTCTTCACTCTTCACTCTTCACTCTTCACTCTTCACGCTTCTCATATAAATTACCTGGTGTTTAAGAATTGCCAGAAATTAACAAAATGTTAACAAAAGAAGCAGCTTTTTATATTGTAAAAACAATTAAATGTTGTAAAATATATTCTGTGTAGTTGTGTGCCGTTAATTGAATTACTATCCCGGAGGTATATTTATGAAAATAAATGAACATAGAGGCCAGAATATTTCATTACCGAAGATTTCCGGACGATTGAAAGATGTGCTTGGAGTCTTTGATAAGATAACTATTAATTCCGGTTCAGAACCTGATTTACCTGTCTACGGAAAGATAGATTTTAACGGTTCTCATGGAAAAACAGGTGTAACGAAGCCGGAAGTGAATCGATGGAT
>JBEHWO010000705.1:0-2516 GCA_040217695.1 Vulcanimicrobiota bacterium
ACCCGCCGAAACATACGAATTCTGCTGTTTTATTATACAGTTTTAGAGTTTCAACCTGTGAAGTAAGCCAGTCAAATTCACCTTCCTGACAGACTGCTCTTTCCCCGTCTTTTATTGCTATGTTACAGCACTCTAGTCCCATGATTGCTCTGTCTTTAATTTCTCCTTTAAATCCCTTTTGATATTTGATATCTTTGATTTTTAATGAAGGTTTTCTACCTTTAAACCCCAGAGTATTGCCAAGTTCATCTTTATAAGAAAATATAAGGCAACAATTTTGAAAGCATTTCTGGAGTGCATTGCTTTCTTGAATAGCTTCAAGGCTGAAACCTTCTGATATGAGAAATTGTTCAACTGATTCTGTTTGTGGATAAAAGCCCAACATAGGGAAAAATGAAAAATATTTCCTGGGGACTCCTCTTTTCTCAAGGTATTTACATGTATCTTCTGCCCAGACATTTTCTAATAATTGCTGGTGAAGATAAATTGAAAGAACATTTTTTAATTCCTGGATTTCATGCTGGAGTTCGTATTGTTCTTTTTCTTCTGTTGTGAGTTCATAGTTAATGCCTCCGTTTAGATTTGCAAGGGTGTTAATTACATTCCAATAATCTCTGCCTTTTACTATCTGGCTTTCATAACCTAAAGATATGGCAGTTGCATTGAACCAGCTCAGGTAATATCCGCAGGACTGGCATTTGCCGGCAGGTATGCCTTCTTTCATGAGAAAAGATGGTTTTTTGTCCGGATGTGCCGGGTTTGGACAGCAGGCGATATAACCGCCTGAATTGGCTTTAAAGTTATTTAAAGGGGTAAGCCCGTCAGGGCCCCATATTTTTTCATGGCTTATATTATTATATATTTTTTCCAATAAGTTCATAACTATTTTTCCCCTTTTATCAAAAATACTTGAAGGATTTTGATATTATTTATATAATAATAGATTAAGGTAATACTACCTCCTACATTTGGAGTAAGGAGGTGATAACAGTCAATAAAAATGATTGTTTACAACTACATCAAATGTATCTCTGAAGCCGGGTGTGCAAGACTCGGTTTCTCGTTTTTTTAGCAACCTTTTTTATTTTGTATTCCTTACTTCATAATATTCCATCAATTGATTCTATGTTTATTGTTTATAATCCTCTTTAATGTAAATTTTTTTCTAAAAGATCTTTTACCATAATTTCCACCATGGTTTTTTGGCCATTTCTAATTCCTTTTTCCAGGATGCAGCAATAAGCTCTTTTTCTTCTTCAGACTGTTTCAATTTTTGTTCAAATTCTGTTCTAAGTTCTAATAATGCTTTTTCTTTCTCTTCTTGAATAGTATTAATTTTAACTTCTATTTCTGTCTTTTCTCTCTGGATCACTTTTAGATTATTGTCTTTATCAATCAGTATTTGATTTATACTTTCTACTGGTCCGGGTAAAGCTTTTATCTGTTCCCTTAAGATGTCGTTCTCCTGTCTGAGAGTTTCTTTTTCCGCCTGGAGATGTTTTACTTCATTTTCGAGTATTCCCAGACGATAAAGAGCTTGTTCTTCTATAGGCTTCATTAGCTTTGAATAATGGTTACTTAAAACTTTTTCTATTATTCCATTTACTTCTTCCTCTGTTCTGAACCTGTTCTGAACCTGTTCTGAACTATCTTGAATTTGTTCTGAACTTGTGTTCTGAACCTGTTCTGAACCTTTGTTGTAGTAAATATCAAAAACTCTTGCTAATTCTTCTTTCTTTAATTTTTTTACAGTTCTGAACTTGCACTGAACCTGTTCTGAACCTGCACTGAACTTGTTCTGAACTTGTTCTGAACTTGTGTGAACCTGTATTTTTCCCTCTCTTATATACCGGTATAAAATACTTTCGCTTTTTCCGGTGAATGTAACAGCTTCTTTTATAGTTAACAATCCGTTATTATTCATAAAGATTCCCCTTCTAAAAATAACAAAGCAGGTGAATTGCCTCATAACAAGACATCTTCATCTGCTTTATTTTCTCCATATATTCCACAGATTAAGAAAGTTTCCTGCTTTTGCCATTTTAGAAGGATTTTTTTAAAAACAGGTGGAATAGGTCTTTAATTTATATTAAGGGAGGTTATCGTTATGACTATAGGAGATCCAGATTGGATCATAAAACTGGGCCCCATTACGCGGACCAATCATGCCGGCACAAAGAAACAGGCTGAAGATGGTGCAGCTCTGCAGGTAAAAGAAGATGTAAAGGTTATTATGGATACCGCAAAACCTCTTATTCCTCTTCTTTCTAAAGGTGTTGTTCTGGCCGGCGGTGCTGAACCTGTTATGAAAGAAGAAGTTCCTATTCCTGAAGTAATAAGTTACCAGCTTCCGGATGGCAAATGGTTTTCTATTGCTAATTCAAAAGTGTTCGGTGTTAAGCTGACTGAACCTAAACCTAAAGAGGAATAAAGCTCTTTTGATACCTGTCCTGGGAGCAAGACAGGATATCAGGACAGGTCAGGACAGGTGCATGAGAATCGCATGACACCTGATC
>JBEHWO010000706.1:0-2508 GCA_040217695.1 Vulcanimicrobiota bacterium
ACAAATTCCAGTCTGCACTTATACTTTACTGGCTTGTTTTTAACCTTTTAAGTATTGTGCAGCAATATATCATAATGAATTTAGTTGCCAAAGAAGAAGATGTTGTTACTGATATCAGTGTTAAAGAAGATGTTGCAGAAGAAGATAAGGAAGAAATCAAGGAAGAAAGTAAGAAAACAGCGATTTTAGAAAATACAGCTAAAAAGAAGAAGAAGAAAAGGTAGTCACTTTTTAAATTTATGAATTAATTCATAGCTAATATTCGCATTTGTTAATACAATTTTCACCTGAAACAGAGATTATTTGTAAAGGAGGGTGTACCCGGTTTGAGTGAATATTCTGATATTACGGACATTTTTATCGGCCAGATATATAGCAACAGTATCTTAATGGTAAAAGAATCTTTAAATAAAATTTTATCTGGAGACAGTTATCTAAATAATTTAAACCGGGTCAATAGGAATGAGAGAAGTAGAACAAACAGGAAAAACTGTTGAAGAAGCAACTGAAAAAGCTATTTCCGAATTAGGTGTAACTGAAGATGAAGTAGATATACAGATTATTGATGAAGGAAGCAGGGGAATTTTCGGCCTTGGCGCAAAGCAGGCCAGAGTTAAAGTAGTTGTTAGAAGTAACCCTTCTTCAGTTGCCGAGAAGGTTTTATCAGATATTCTTATTTGTATGAATTTAGATGTTAAAATAATCGATAAAAAAGAAGAAAATAATATAGTCAGATTCTGTCTCAGCGGAGATAGTCTCGGAATTTTAATAGGCCGTCATGGACGGACTCTTGATTCTCTTCAGCTTTTACTGAATATCATAGCAAATAAAGGAAATAAAGAGAAAAAAGAGAGAATAAGAATAGTAGTTGATGGTGAAGGATACAGGGAAAGAAGAGAGAAAACCCTGCAGGGACTGGCTGAAAAAATGGCCCAAAAAGCCTATGAGTCACGAAAGAATATAGTTCTAGAACCAATGTTGCCTTATGAACGCAGAATTATTCATACAGTACTTCAGGATAATCCCTATGTAAACACTTACAGCCAGGGAGATGAACCTGTAAGAAGGGTTGTTGTATCACCAAGAAAGTAATGTTATCAAGGACCGGTTAAATATATGTATTGAAATGTTGAAGAGTTGAAAGTTATCTTTCAACTTTTTAACTTTCTCAAATCTTATAAAAATACGGTTTTTTATAGTAATGTTAAACAGGAGTTACGCATTTTGTCATTGCGAGGAGCGGAGCGACGAAGCAATCTCAACAGTTTCTGTTGTAATAATGGGATTGCTTCGCTTCGCCCGCAATGACTGATTCTTCTGTATTTTTTGCGTAAGTCCTGGTTAAAGTGAATGGTGAGTAGTGAGTGGAGCGTATCTTTTACTTACCACTCACCATTCACTATGTTAATTTTACCGGGACATAAATAAGGAATGAAAATTAAATAAATGTCTCAAATATATTAAATCGTGACGCGTGACGAGAGGAAAGATACTATTAATAAATTTCCATTCCTAATAAATATATGCTCTCGTCATGCGTGACGCGTCACGGGAGAAAAACTTTTATTATATGCCTGCGCTCAGATCAGTAAGGAGGTATTATGTTGCATTCAGTCATAGATGATACAATAGCTGCCATTTCTACTCCTCCCGGAGAGGGCGGTATTGGTATTATCAGGTTGAGCGGTACTCTGTCTGTTGAAATAGCTTCTGTTATATTTTCCCCTGCAAAAGACGGTATTCAGGTAAATTCATTTGAAAGCCATAGATTGTATTATGGCTATATCCTTGAACCATCCACAGGTGAGAGAGTAGATGAAGTTCTTTTATCTGTTATGAGGGCTCCGGCAACTTATACGAGAGAAGATATAGTAGAAATAAACTCACACAGTGGTATCATAATATTAAAAAAGATCTTAAATATTGTTTTAACCTGCGGAGCAAGACTGGCAGAACCGGGTGAATTTACAAAGAGAGCTTTCCTTAACGGACGAATTGATCTCACACAGGCAGAAGCAGTTATGGATCTTATCAGGGCAAAAACAGATGCTTCCCTGAAGGTAGCCATGCATCAGGTGGAAGGAAAACTGTCAAAAAAAATAAAGAATATTTATAAAAATCTTGCCGACGTACTGGCTCATATAGAAGCTGATATTGATTATCCGGAAGATGATATTTCACCTGTTGATTTTTCATCCCTTCATAATAAGGTCAGTAATATAATAGCACATATTGAAGAGCTTATAAATACTGCCGATTACGGTAAGATATTAAGGGAAGGTATCAGGGTGGCCATAGTAGGAAGGCCAAATGCCGGTAAATCGAGTCTTTTGAATGGATTACTGGGAGAAAATCGTGCCATCGTGACAGATATACCGGGTACAACAAGAGATACAATAGAAGAATATTTAAATCTTGAAGGATTTCCCGTAGAAATAATAGATACTGCAGGTATAAGAAAAACTATTGATATAGTCGAGACTATGGGGGTAAATAAGACATATGAGA
>JBEHWO010000707.1:0-2494 GCA_040217695.1 Vulcanimicrobiota bacterium
CCCCATAAATAAAGTCGCTACTATCACTCCGACAGAAATAATGATAAGTTCCAATTTTTTTTCCTTCCAAATTCTATTTTTCACTCCATCTAAAAATCTTTCTATAGAATAAAGAAAGCCTCCGACTGAAATAAAAGACATACATACCATTATGAGAGCAAGTAAATTATTGCTTTTTAATCCTGAACCGTTAAATAGCAGTTTTCCAATGGCATCACTGGCCAGTTTTTCATTCCTTATAGTTCTTCCCAGTCCCGTACTGGCAAGAAAATAATTCAACATAAAGGTAAACATTAAGAACAACCCTGCTATGATCAATGCCCTCATAGCTCTAAAGAACTTTTCCGAATCAGGTGTTCCTCTGTGATAACAGGTATGAGTAGCCCATCCCACTCCTGCCAGATACAAAATCACTGCTAAAAGCCATAGTATAAACCAGTTCATAATATTTCCTCCTTACTGTTTTTTTAAATACAGAGATACCTGAATGATTGTTTGCACGGTCCTTAAAACTCGTTCCATATCATCTCCGGCTCGCCAGTAATGAGTAGGAATACAGTATCCCTGCCAGTATTCAGGAGCAGCTTCTAACATGACAGGCAGAAAATTTTCAAGCGGTTCACCTGAGAGGCTTTTCACTTCTTTCGGAATAAAGATTTTTGTTGGAGGTTTTACAGGATAATCTTTTGGTATTATTAATATAATATCACTCACTTTACTGTTTAAACCTGCCGGAAGAGGCCATTTTTTAATATAAACCCACCATTTACCTTCATTTGAGTTATCATAGCCGTAATTTGTCTCCGTATGATAAATGGCTATTAATTGAGCACATTCCCGTGCAAGTCTCGGCACAAGAATATCTTCTATTCTTGGTTCCGCAACTTTTTTCTTGGAAATATATCCTATTAAAGGTATCCTCATTTAAATTACCTCCTTTTATTTATATTCAAAATAACAATTCAACTCAAGTCTAATTAAATTTAAAATATAAAAAAGGAGGCATATATTTTTACAGCCCCCTCAGGTTTCATCTGATAGCTTCGCTCAATGTTAAATGAATAAGTGTCAGGTATTTTGCTATACTATCTCCATCACGTATATCATATCCTGGATTCCAGTCAGGATGAATACAGTACCATGCCCAGTTTTTATGGCTCAAACTATTATGAGCAGATTTTTCTTCAAAATAATGCGAAGGTTTTCTGTCGTATATATCACATAATTCATTTGACAGAAAGAAACCGTCCGGCGGATCTGATGGATAATACTGGCTTGTAGTAACAAGTATCGGAGTAAAAGTCTGTTTCCATCCTGCAGGAAGCTCAAAGTCTTCCACATACACCCACCAGCGTTTAATACTTTCATCGAATCCGTATTCTGCAGCTTTACCATAAAAAAATTTTATATAATCTACCTCAGCCTGTAACCTTTGAATAATTGCCATTTCATAATCCATAATAGTACCTCCTGTAAAAAAAATCAGGGGCAGAGTATTTCTGCCCCCATTTCTAAAGTAACTATTAACCGGCTTTATAGTAAGGTGCATCGGAAATAGATATATCTGGAGTTAACTTGATTTTCTGCTCATCCCCTATAGATTTTGTAACTCCATTTTCCATAACGGTAACCAGACGATTGGAAAGTATATTGAGCTGTTCCTTTAACTGTTTCCCATTACATTCATCCCATGGAAGTATAACCTGCTGACCATTTGCCAAAACTTTAATCTGTCCCATAAAATTACCTCCTTAAATTATTTAAAAATATAATTCAACTCAGGTCTTTATTATACTTTACCGTCAGTTTTATAATGAAAATACTTCTTTTTATAAATATTTCTGCAGTTTCCATTACAGGAAAAGATATGTGTCTGTAACATCAAAGATTCGGTTTCGGGCACACTCATCTTACCGGTAATAAAATTATCTATTAATTTTTCCACATTTTGGCACTTACTATAATAATCAAGTGCCGTATTGATATAGAATTGCTTCATTATTATCAACTCCTTATTTTTTAAGCTTACAGATAACCTTAATATATTTATTCAACTCAAGTCTAAATAAAAAAACAGGTTTATTACCTGTCTGCCGGGATAATTATTTCTTAAATAAAGAATCTCTTTTTTGTAATTTCCGGAATGTGTATTACAAAAAAGAGATTCTTCACACAAGAGCATCATATCTATAAGCAAGATCTGCTATAGTCCAGTGAAAATCTATAAATACAGGTGGTAAATAACGGCACACATAATAATCTTCTCTTTTTTCAAATCTTACACCTTTTTGATAGGCCTCCTGGGAAAGTATTCTAAATATTACATAATCACCGGCTCCCCATCTTTCTCCATAAGAGCTGGCTGTTTTTATATCCCTTGCAAAAAAGGCCCATCCGCTGTTTCTGTCTTCAATACCTCTTACATATATGGAAGCCATATTATTTATATGAGTCCCATAGAAAAGGTACAAAGGCGGTATCTCTGAATTTTCAT
>JBEHWO010000708.1:0-2491 GCA_040217695.1 Vulcanimicrobiota bacterium
TATTGGGACGAAGTTTACTTACAATAAAATCTTCTCTCGAATCTATTTCTCCTAAAGTGGTTAAAAGATTAATATTCTGGCATAAGCCACCAATATGATTTGCTATGGCCAGTACACCTCCTGCAAAGGTTTCATCGTAAAGATATCTGTTGACAACCAGATTATCTTTAAGGGATTTACTCATTGATTCGCAGTAGTAATATTGATCAATTATTGTATCACCAAGGACGAGTATCTTTAGATCTTTAAGATTTTGAAGTAATTGTATGATTTTATTGGGATTATATTGTTCCCTGAATTTTCTGAGATATTCTCTGGTTTCTACCGGATAAACTTCTAGGAATTGATTTATTATATGGGTGGAACTGGACACTGTTCCCGATGTGTAATGAACTTTGCAACCTGCTATTATTATTGCTTCTTCTTCAAAGGCAAGCTTTTTGAACGCTTCCGGTTCTTTCTCTTTATAATCATTTCCTCTGGCAAATATATCAGGTTTTAATATCTTTATACATTCAAAAGGAGTTGTATCATCAACGATGGTTACATAATCTACATATTCTAAAGATGCTACATTTTCAGCTCTTAAATGTTCGTTGAAAATAGGATAACCGGGACCTTTATGGACATCTTTATCTTTTATGACAGTTATAATTAAAATATCACCCTGTGCTCTGGCTGATTGAATATGTTTTATAATTCCAGGATGAATTATATCAAAAATACCATGGGATTGAACGATTTTTTTACCTTTTGATTTATGTTCTTCAGTAAGTTTAATTACTTCCTGAAAAGATTTTATTTTTCTTTCTGTATTCATAGCTATTTATTTTCTCACATTTTTATTGTTATTTTCCAATTCTTTTTCCCTTCATTATTTCTTTATTTTTCTTTAATTCCCTTTAGATTATTTTAAATTCTCACTATTTTGCTTTTTTCCCTTTTTAATGTTAACATATTTATTCCCTGATTTAGATTTTTATATTACAGGAATATCTCTATCTTATCTTGAATAACCTGTTAACTTAATAAATTTATTGGATTTTTTTATACAAAGGAGTATTAATCTCTATGAAAAAAAATGTAGAACAAATTAAAATTATATTAGAAGAGACCATCGAAACTTATAAAGATAACCCTGTAGATCTTCTAAATATTGATGCCAGTAAAATTGAATATAACCATATTAATAATATGAAATTTACATATCTTAGAACCATATATGATATTGTATCATATTATAATCAGCATAACATCTATAATTTTAATAATATGAAAGTCTTAGAATTAGGGGCTTTTTTAGGAGTTGTAAGTATATGTCTGGCAAAATTAGGATTTCAGGTTACATCTTCTGATGTTCCAGAATTTTTAAATAATAAAAACATTTTAAAACGATATAAAGAAAATAATATAGAATATCTTCCTGTAAATTTAAAACGTTATAAATTACCATTAGATGCGTCAAATTATGACGTAGTAATAATGTGCGAAACTCTGGAACATTTAAACTTTAATCCTTTACCCATGTTTTTAGAAATAAACAGAATTTTGAAAACACAGGGCATTTTATACCTATCTCTGCCTAATATTGCAGATTTTCATAATAGAAGAGTTTTGTTGCAGGGACGGTCAATACATAATCCTATAAAAGATTTTTTTGCTCAATTAGATAAAAGTCATATGATTAACGGTATACACTGGAGAGAATATACAATGGGTGAGATAAAAGAAATGCTGGAAAAATTAGGGTTTGCCGTAAAACAACAATATTTTTTCAGTTCTTTAGAAAGAAAACCTTTTTTTGAACTAAACTGGAAACAGCTTATACTAAAAATAATCACTGACTTAATCCCTACGTTAAAAGAGAATATAACTACCATTGCTCTTAAAATTAAATACCCTGATTTAAATTTTTATTTCTGTGATGCAAATAGTTCTGATGTTGATGTTTCATAAATAGCAAAAATCTTGACACAGGATGATATATAAACTAGAATGAAAATAATAAGAATTGTAATTGATTTAAAATTATTTTTATGATTTTTTTTCGTAATAAAATAAACCTTTCAAATTTTATACAACCCACTGTTACAAAAATATTGCTTTTATTAGTATTTATTATTACCTGCTTGCAATTGTTGGATTCGAGGGCTGAATATCCATTTTTTTTAGAACGTCATATAGAGAGGTGGTATATTCACCATGATGAAAAACTTATTATTCCTGACGCCCGTTATTTTTACCTGGTCGGTTCTGAAGATATAAATATTAATGATTACAAACCATATCCAGTATCTGCTGCTTTCGGGATTGCTGGCCCTGCTCTGACTGCTTTGGGTTTTAATCTTTTCGGCATGAATAATACAGGGTTAAGATTTTTTTTTATAATAATATCAGGGATTACTAGCTGCTTCTGTATCCTTTCTATTTTAAAAGTAGCTCCGGGGCGTGTGGGATTTTTTTTTAGTATTATTTATCTATTGAATTATAA
>JBEHWO010000709.1:0-2480 GCA_040217695.1 Vulcanimicrobiota bacterium
CAATAATTTCAGGCGCCTGTCAATATTTAATGGTTCAAGACCGGTAGATCTGAGTATAATATCAATCCATTCATCACTTGTGAATTCAGACCGTCCTTTCAGATATTCATCATGTGAGTAAGAAGCAAGCTGGATTGGGGTTAGTTTTGTAATCCAGAAAGGACTCCGTTTCCCGCGCTGTTCCTCATCATATTTATATAATAAATCCACCTGAGCCCATATACCGCCTTCAAGCAATCTTTCATATTCTTTTATATAGGTAGTGGGGATGTGAACAGAACTGTCCGAAAAATTGACCAGTTCGGCCCAGTATTTATCTTCACTGGCTAAAAGTTTTACTTTTACTTTATCTATAATAGTATACTCTCCCTTTTCTTTTACCCGGGAATGAGCTTTATTGGCTTCACTGGGATTTATAAAGTTTTTAGCCAGCATTGTATTTACGAGATTTAATCCTGCAGAAATAGCCATTTCATCATCTGTGGCACAGTATTTGCCGAGAAGATATTCTAAAACATAGACAGGCACATTTGCCCCTACTTTTATTTTTCTGACAAGATCTTTTTTTACTACTTTACCGCCGAAGACTTTATTTACTTTAATATCCAATTGATCCATAAGTTAAAACCTCTTTATATAGAAAGCTCTACAGGTATTTTTTCTTTTTTTGCAAGTTCCACAAAAGTTTCCCCGTCAAGTAAATAAATATTGACTGTTTTACATTTAATTTCTTCTCCTATTAGTACGGTAACATAATCTGGTTTATCTTTTTCTAAAATTATATCCTGAGTTCCATCTTCAAAACCATAGACGGCCTGTACCGCTGTACCTACTTCATTTCCATTATCCCTGACCAGTAGACGAACTCTTTTATATTTCTCGCCATCAGATATAAAAGATAATTGTCCCGGAGACTTCCATAATATTTGAACGGTAAAAAATCTGGTTGTAATTTTCTCTTTTTCTATTATCAAATGAATTTCCGAATCTATTTTATCAATAATTTTTACAGATTTATGTTTTATAATTATTAAAGGTATAATCATTTCCTGAAGAGATATACCGCCATGAAAATATGGATTATCCTGCCCTTTTACTTTAAAACAGGCAATTCTTTTAGGGAATGCCAGATTACAATCTCCGGAGAGGCCAATATCTTTTTCTGACAGAAGAATAAAAGAATTACTCATATTACCGCCTTTACCTGCCCATGCTCTTCTATGAAGCTCAATCTTATTACCTTCAGGAACATCAATTTTATTGGCAGATTCAATCTTTTCAAAGAAAAGATATCCATGATCGGCTGTAAGAACAAAATTATAAATACCAAGTTCAACAAGATTACGGATAGATCTTCTGATCTGTGCCAGAATATCGCTCATTATTCTACGGGCCATAGTTATATTTCCCTGTTCGCAGATTGCATCTATTTCCTGTGAGGTAACCAGAATAAAATCACTTTCTTTAATCTCCTGACGAAGTTTTTTAGATGGTTTTAATATATTCTCTATTTTAGTTTCAAGAAATTTTTTGTCTTTTAAATATTCTTCCAGATATTTTATTCTATCTTTTCTGGAGTTTATAATATTTCCATTAATATTTACTCCACCTGTTTCTTCTATGCCGAAATCTTTCTGTGCATCAGGCAAAAGAGAGGTCATACCTGTATTTGTAATAGATGGTAATGTAGATACGGCAGGTTTTATTTCTATTTCAAAATCATCGCCAAAGCCTTTAACAAGTTCTACACCCATTTCATAACGTAATGCATCTACGAGAATATACGCTGTTTTTCCATTATTTACCAGAGGTTTAACTGTTGAGGAATATATCTCACGTTGAGGTAAAAAATCTTTAATTTTAAATGATGAAGAAATACAGGAAGACTGGAATATTTCTGCCATATTTCCCACATTATCCATATAAATCTGCCTGGCTTTTACCACGGCTTTTTCTATAAGGCTGTAATCTACAGACAGATCTACATCGAAACGTTCAAATCTCTGTTCCAGTTCACGATGAAAACCATCCAGCGTGGCCCAGTTATTTTCTCCATAGCAATATTTTTTAATGAGTTCCTCCGTTCCAAATTTATTACCCTTCAATTCATTATTTATGCTTTTTGAAATGGAACAGACCATCAATGAAGTTTCAAGAATATTCCATTTCATTAATATCTTTTCATTATTACAGGCCCAGAAAGAGTGTTTCTTTTTTTCGATTATTGAATAAAGATTCTTTGAATGTCCACTAATAAATTCTTCGCATATCCAGTCTATTAGCTTTTCTTCTATTGAAATAAATGTCTGTATATCAACCATTTTCTGTGGATTAATATTAAAATTTTTTATTTTAAATTTTTGCTCTGTATCCATCGAGGCTTTTATATAAGAATCTTTATTCTTTATGTCATTTCGCCAGCGATTTATAATATGGGAGATATTTTTCCTGTGCAGTTCATCTTCAGGACGTTTTAAATG
>JBEHWO010000710.1:0-2475 GCA_040217695.1 Vulcanimicrobiota bacterium
TTTCACAAAATAGTAAAGTGTAAGGAGGAAATAATTATGAAAATAACAGGAACAAAAAATAATTACAATCAAAACAGAGTAGAGATAAAAAAAGAACGTCAAAGCAGTCAGCATGACACTGTTACAACCGGTTCAGAAAATACGCATATATCGGAAGGAGTCCATAAAAAATGGCTTTTTATGAATTATATTGGGGGAGATTGTAACCTGTCCGACATGATGCTCTATAATATAGATAACCAGGAATTAACCGGTTCCGATAAAAACACTCATATAATAGCAATGATAGATGTAGGCCATGAAGAAAATGCTCTGGACGGTTCATGGAGTGGTGCAAGAACCTTTTATATTACAAAAGATGATACTTCCGAACAGATCAATTCTCCTGTAATAGAAGATCATGGAGTTAATGTTGACATGTCCTCCCCTGCCACTCTGAGCGAATTTATCGTAAATACAATAAAAAAGTTTCCCTCCGATTATGTAGCGCTCATACTTAATGATCACGGGGGAGGTTTCACAGGAGCTATGGCCGATAACAGCGACGGAGACTTCATGTCCGTTCCGCAGATAAAACAGGCCCTTTCCGATGCTGAAAAAATAACAGGTAAAAAAATTGATATAGTAGGTTTAGATGCCTGTCTTATGGCACAGACTGAAGTGGCATATGAATTAAAAGATAATACATCTATATTGCTTGCTTCCGAAGAGAATGAAGGTGGAGGAGGATGGACTTATAATGAGATTTTAAATAAATCCATCCCGGAAGCTATTAATAAACTTCAAACAGTTCTTACGAAGAGAATAAATGTATCTCCCGTGGATTTTGCAAAAATAGTCGTCAGAGGAAATGAGCTTCATCACAGTGTTACACCTACGTTTTCCGCTATTGATTTAACAAAAATGGATACCCTCGGACATGCAGTTAACGAATTTGCAGAGGCAATTATTCTGTCAGGAGAAAAGGAAGCTATCAGAACTGCCATAACAAAATCAGAACATTACGGAGGTTTCGATGAACCGTATACAGATTTCCGTGATCTCTATCATATTGCTGACCTGATAAGTAATTCAGTGCAGGATAAAAAATTTAAAGAAACAGCCGAAGGCGTAAAAAAAGCTCTTAAAGATTCAGTAATAGCCAATGAAACTGCTAAATATAGATATCCAAATGCCAATGGATTAAGTATATATGCTCCTACAAATGCAGTTTTAGGGCCGGAATATAATTATAACGAATTAAATTTTGCAAAAAACACACAGTGGGATGAGGCCATAAAAAGTATCGGTAAAACAGGCAAGCATGCCATCAGGACTGCTCCGAGAATCTCATCCTTATGGCCTGACGGTTCTGTGAAACCTCAAAAAAAGTGATGTCATTAATCATGTGAAGGGGGAAGGGGGGGAGGAATGAAGAGGGAATAAAATCATATATCTATCACTACGTTTGGAGACTATGTAAAGGTTGTGAAGATACCATTAATTATCCATATTACTTTCCGACAGTCTGAATTTATCTCTGAATATAAATTCCACCATTCTTTCCCCTTCCGCCTGATGTTTTACAAGATTTTCTTCCAGGAACAGGGCTTCCCCTCTTGCATACCATGCCATAGCATCAGAAGGTTTAAAGCTGAGAGCTTTATTAAAAGATTCTATGGCCTCACTATATTTTCTTAAATTGATTAAAACAATACCTTTATTATACCAGGCATTTACATTATCTTTATCACATTCTGTTGCCCTTACGAAACATTCCATGGCATCCTTATATTTCCACTGTTTACTCATGGCTATTCCCATGTTTACCCATATTTTACTATAACCGGGATTTATACTCAGTGCTTTACTGTAAAAATCCAGGGCTTTCTCATACTGTTTCTGTTTGTAAAAAGCAATACCTGTGTTATAAAGAATATTAATATCATAAGGAGCCAGTTCCAGCCCTTTATTAAAATATTCTACAGCTTTATCGTATTCTCCCAGTTCTCCTGAAATAATACCTTTATTGTTCCAGATATGTGGACATGACGGGTCAACAAGTAATGCTTTATCGAAATAGTCCATAGCATATGAATATTTTTTCATTCCTGACAGTGCCAGTCCTTTATTATTGAGAGCTTTAAAATCTGACTTATCCTGTTCTAACATTTTATCAAAGCAGATAAGAGCTTCCTCATATTGTTTTCTTTTATATAATATGAGCCCTTTATTATTCAAAGCAGATATGTAATCAGGATCAAGGTCCGATAGTATTTTATCGAAATACTCAAGAGCTTCCTCATACCGTCCGAGACCAGTCAAAATCATACCTTTATTGTTCCATGTCTGGATATGACAGGGGTTTATTGATAAAACCATGTCGTAACATTCAAGAGCCAGTGAATATCTTTTCTGGATAAATAAGATATTACCTTTATGAATAAGACAGATATTATCCTGTGGATCAAAGATTAAAGCCATGTTAAAATATTC
>JBEHWO010000711.1:0-2472 GCA_040217695.1 Vulcanimicrobiota bacterium
GAACAGGAAAGCAATCTTAAAGAAGAGGCCCGTAAAGTGCTTGCCTGGCAGGAGATAGAGGATGAAGCTGAAGAATTGCGTCTTGATGAGTCTCAGAAAAAACAACTTTCTGAAAGTCTAAAGAAATCTTTGAGAGATTTAAAAGAATGTGTCTGGAGATCTTATAAAAATATTATACTTCTTGGAAAGAATAATGCATTAAGGGTTGTGGATCTGGGCCTGGTTCATTCCAGTGCTGCTCCTAATATGACAGGGTTAATTATAAACAGGCTAAAACAGGATGGAGATATTGAGGATGCCATAGGGGCTAATTTCCTTGTCCGAAACTGGCCTCCTGCATTTACTGAGTGGAGCACTAAATCTGTAAGGGATGCTTTTTTTGCGTCTCCTCAGTTTCCACGTCTGTTACATCCTGAAAATTTGAAGGATACTATTGCAAGGGGAGTAATAAATAAGATTATAGGTTATGTGGGGAAAACTCCTGATGGCAGGTATGAGCCTTTTTATTTTGATGAGAGTTTATCTGTTTCTGATGTGGAAATATCTGAGGATATGTTCATAATTACTGCTGAAACGGCTATAAAAAAGATAGAACCGCCCAGGCTGGAGAGTCTTGTTATATGGCCGGATAATGTAAAGCTTGAGTGCGGAGAGAAGAGAAGTTTTATTGTTAAAGGATTCGATCAGGATAATAATTCTTTTGCTCCGGATAATGTTTTATGGGATGCTACAGGTGGAACGATAGATGGAAGTGGATTATATGAGGCGGGAGATGTGCCGGGGAGTTTTATTGTTACTGCTAAATGCGGCGATATATCACAGAGTTTATATATTAATATTACGAAAAAACCGGATGAATTGGAAAATGGTGATGGAGATGGGAATGGAGATGGAGAGGATGATTTTCCGCCTCCACCAGCTCCGGCAAAAAAAATTGCGTGGCAGGGGACTATTACTCCTCAGAAGTGGATGAATTTTTATGCTAAGGTGCTGGGGAAACATCATGCTAATAAGAGCCTTAAGATATCCGTGAGTTTTGAATTTGAGCCTGATGGCGGTGTAAATACTCAGAATGTGGAGGAGATCCGGGTGGCTTTGAGGGAGCTAGGGTTAAAGGATAATCTTGATTCAATATAAAGAATATAAGTTAAAATTATGGATGTTGAATATTATTTACTCTATGAATTTAAAGAAATTTATTAAATAAAAATTGGCGGTGTATAATGATAGACTATGATATATTAAAAAAATTTACTTTAGAAGTCCTTAAAAACAAATCTAAGACAAAATTTGATGATATTATAGAAGATGTAGAGAAGTTATTTGCTAAAACTAATACTTTTCCTACTGAAGATGAATGTAAGAAAAAAGATATAAATTATAGTTATTATAAAGACAATAAATTAAACCCTATAGATAAACTTAATATGGATCAGATTATATGGGATCTAATTATAGAACGTCTACTGACAATAGGATGGGACTCATGTAATAGAAATCTGCCTTATGTTCGTCTTACTGAGTTTGGAAAAATAGTAATTAATGAAAATTCTTTTAATCTTTATGATCTAGAAGGCTATATGGAGAACTTAGATAATTTAATACCAAAATTAGATATTATTATAAAACAATATATTTATGAAGGTATAAATTGTTTTAGGCATCGTATATTTTTTTCATCTGCAGTAATGTTAGGTGCTGCTGCTGAAAAAGCTGTTTTGCTTCTTCTTAAATCTATAGGTGATGCAAAGACAGATGACCAAGAAAAAAATAGAGTAATGAATCTTTTAGAAAAGCCACAACTTCCTAAGATATTTAAATTAATTCAGAATACTTTAGATTCACTTATTTCAGCAAAAAAAATACCTTACCCTGTCTATGAAGGAAGTAATGAACATCTTCTTTCTTTATTTGAGATGATTAGGGTTCAAAGAAATGATGCTGTTCATCCTGCTGCAGGTCAGGTTAACAGAAATAAAATTGTTTTGACTATACAGTCTCTGCCTGTTGCTCTTGATATGGTATATAAATTAATTGAATGGTTTGAAAAAAATCCTATCTAAAAATCGTTTATATGTTTTTTGCCTAAACTAATTTAGGAGGGTATCATGGAAAAAATAGATATAAAAAATAACAGATCATTTAATAAAGAAATGGGGTAATCGTCCATGTCGGGGTTTTGATAGTAAATGAACAAAAAACATCGCTAAGGATATAAAAAATTACTATAAATCCAATAATAACAAAGATTTACTTTCTTAAAAGTCTTTTAGCACATGGACAGAAAACGTTGGTAAGAACATAAATACAATGAATCTTACGCAGATACTTGGGTATTTTTGCTCATCCCCTCCAAATGGCCGGTAGCATTTTTACTACCTCTAAAAGCTTAGTAATTTCCAACTAATTTTTACATCAATACTGTAATCATTTTTATTTTAAAAAAAATAGACGGTTATTAGTTGACTTTTT
>JBEHWO010000712.1:0-2472 GCA_040217695.1 Vulcanimicrobiota bacterium
GGAGACTGCTGAAGGGCCCATAACACCTGTTGGGAATGAAAAATTTGTCCACGGTGATAAAAATTCAAGAAACAAAATACTACTCATATCGGTAAATGGCATTATTTTAGAAAAGTCAGACGATTCACTCTTTTACAACAAAAAAGGTATTTTAGAGACCATAAAAGATAATCTGAGCAGGGCAGAAGAAGATAATAATGTCAGAGGAATAGTTCTATCGGTAAACAGCCCAGGCGGAGGTATTACGGAATGTGATGAAATCCATCATGAAATAATGAAATTCAAGGCAAAAAAGTCTATTCCCATAGTAGTTTCGATGCAGGATCTGGCAGCTTCCGGAGGATATTACATATCTGCTCCTGCCCAGAAGATATTTGCCCAGCCCACTACCCTTACGGGAAGTATCGGAGTAATCATGGAATTTACAAATATTGAAGGCCTTTTCACTAAAATAGGCCTGGAAAGTATAACTATTAAATCAGGGAAACTTAAAGATATTGCCTCTCCCACAAGAGATATGACAGAGGAAGAAAACGAAATACTTAATAAAATGGTAAAAGAAATGAGTCAGAGATTCTTTAAAGTGGTAAGAGAGGGACGTAAAAACATAACAGATGAACAGTTTAAAATAATATCTGATGCCCGCATATTTACGGCACAGCAGGCAAAAAATGCCGGCCTTATAGACGAAATCGGATACCTTGACGATGCATTCAATGCAGCAAGAGACCTTGCAGGCATTAAAGATGCAAAACTGGTAAAAATTAAGCAAAATATTACTTTTTTTGATTTACTTTCTGAAACTTCTAAAAATTTAAATCCCCGGAGTAAAATTGAAGACCATATTGAAACTATTGTGCCGACCAGTCCGAGATTAATGTATATATGGAGAGAGTAATTTCAGTTACCAGTTATCAGTTATCAGTTTTAACAGGACTTACGCAAAAAGTAAAGAGAACCCTGTCATTGCGAGCGAAGCGAAGCAATCCCATCCTTAAAACAGAAACCGTTGGGATTGCTTCGTCGCTTCGCTCCTCGCAATGACAAAATGCGTAAGTCCTGTTTTAATACTATGTAATATTATTGCTCACTGCTCACTGTAATCACTGCCTGTTATATTTCCACATGCCCGGTTCCGTCATTGTTATTTGTATTATTTTCAGGCCATGTCTGAGACCATCTCTGATGAATATGACTTAGAATAACCTTCAGGGCTATAGCGGCAGGAACTGCTACAAGCAATCCTATTACTCCGAGAAGTTCCAGGCCTGCAAGAATTGAAATAAGTACAACAAGTGTCGGTAGCCCTACACTGTGACCTACAAGAGCAGGAGATATAAGCTGTTTTTCTATTTCATGTATTGCAAGAAATGTTACAAGCACACCGAGAGCGGTGAGAGGAGATTTCGCCAGTGCCAGTAGCATGGCAGGAATTGACCCCAGAATGGGGCCTGCAAAAGGTATTATATTAAGTATTCCCGCTATGGTTCCTATTAAAAGAGCATAATCTATCTGCCACGCATAAAGAGCAATAATTATAGATAATCCTATACATATACATACCAGTATTTGCCCTCTTATAAATCCTCCCAGACCATCATCTATTTTATTTAAAATTTCCTGTAATTCTTTTCTCCATGCCAGAGGAAATATAGATAAAAACCAGTCTTTATAAACATCAGAATCTTTTAAAAATAAAAAAGCAAGAAGAGGCACTATAAATATGGTGGCAATAGTGGAAAAGATGGCTCCTATGAAAGAAAAGCTCTGTTTTGCAAGGTTCATCAGAGAATTGGCAAGTTCCTCAAGACTTTTTAACAGACTCTGATTGATATAATCCTGTATCTCCTGTGAAATTCTGGGTTTCATCCATTTATTCAAAGCTTCTATATTCTTTTGAAGAGATGCAATTATATCGGGAAAGTTACTGATAAATTTTACCGCTTCATAATTTATTTTAGGAAGAGCAAAAGATAAAAAGAATATGATAATAAATATTAAAATAACATAAATTATAAGTATTGCAACAGTTCTCGGTAATCCTTTAGTCTCACATTTCTTGCCCCATTTTTTGATATTTAAACCGTACAGACAGAGAAAATCTACGGGAGGTTTCAGGAGATAGGCCAGGAATATGGAGGCAATTATCATAAAAACAATCCGTTTTATATAAGAAAGAAGCCAGATAAAAAGGACCGATATAAGAATAAAAATCAATATATTGGCCATAATATTCAGTCTTCTTGAACTCATACGTAACAGGCCTTCCTATCTCCAAAATGAGCTTTTTTTAATATATGATTTAATAGACAAAATGTCAATATGAAATGTCATTTAATATAAAAAACTATGAGAAATAGAAGGTAATAGGAAATAACACAAGAATATTTATTATAGTGAGGCGTGAGGCGTGAGGCGTGAGGCGTGAGGCGTGAGGCGTGAGGCGTGAGGCGTGAAAAATTTTATGAAAAA
>JBEHWO010000713.1:0-2471 GCA_040217695.1 Vulcanimicrobiota bacterium
CATCTCCGTTTGCATCTTCGGAAAGCCCTGTCCTGCACGCACTGAGAGTTACAAGATAAGCTTTCAAGTTTAAGTCAAATATTTCATAAACAGGCAGAGTTCTATCGGCAAAGAGAAGGGAAGAGAAGAGAGGAGATGCGGAATCCAGTGTGCCATGTGTGGCAAAATGTAATATATCATAATGCCCTCCTTTTTTATATAAAATATCCGCTGTCATATCTTTATTTTTATATATATCGCAATGAGTAACATGTTTAGATATCCCCAGAATTTCTTTTTCCGTGCCGGGAAGAGGTGAGAAGTCACCGACCTTAAAATCTCCAAGTTCGAAGGCAAGGAGACTGTCTTTTTTCAGATGATTTTTATCTCTACAGTATTTCAGTATACTGGCAGATGGCAGACAGGTTATTTCATATTTTTCTACGAGCATTTTACCTTTATCGTCAATAAGCACCTGAAAAGGAAAATAATTAAGCGATCTGTGAGGTGATATGATCATTCTTTTCCTGCCGGCTATAAAAATCTCTGCTTCTTTAAAGATCATATTGTAAAGCTTCTGTGAAATATCTTTCCATTCATTACTTTTTATTTTTTCGGATGTCATGCTATCACATGCCAGAGAACGGTATGAAGTTACAAGATTTTCTATATCTTTACTGTTATGGTTTATAACAATACTGTTGAATGTATCATATCCTGTGATCCAGACGTAAGAATTTTCTTTTCCGAGAAAATATTCAATAATAACCGTTTCTTTATCCAGTAGTGACTGGACCTCTTCCAGAGTAAGAGGATTAACGCTTATAAGGGTCATATATTCAGGATTCTCAAGCTTAATCTGTTCAAGAACCTCTTCATAATCTGCCTTGAGTTCTTCAAGTTTCTCATCATCCTGATTGCCTGTAAAATACTCTATCCCTGTCTTTAAATATTTTTCTTTTGCCAGTAATTCCTGATTTACTCCATGATGAATATTTATTTTTTGATTTGCCAGTATATCCAGAAAAGCCCTGGCCCTTGCTTTTTCATTGTAGTTGAAAGCATCTTTCCCCAGGTTCATCTTTATAAGTATGTCTATCATATGTTCATAGACTATTATCTTATTCTGCATAAAGTCACGTTTGAAATCTTCCACAGTGAAAGCCTGCCTTATACCTTCTATTATGTCTATGGCTCTTTCAAAATAATTGCGTGCTTCCTCAAAATTGCCCTGATATTCATAGAGCAGTCCAACACTATAAGCGATGTCCCAGGATTGCCTGGATTGTCGTGACTTTTCCTTGAAATCCAATGCTTTTTTATAATATTCTATTGCTCCGGATAGATCGCCATTTGTGTAATACCAGCCTCCTAAAAGCAGGTGTGCCGAAGATTTAACACCGGGGTCCGGCTGATGTTCAGCTAAACTGAAAGCTTTGTTTGCATATTCAAAGGCTTTCTCTTTATCATCTTTTTCCATAGAGGCATAACTTAATGCACGGTAATCCTGAATAAGATAAAAAGATAGTTCATTACTATCTTTATAAATATTTTTATAAAGCTCATGACTTTCGTTGAATTTTGTTATAGCCATATTCAAATTACCTGTTTTACTGTATCCCATCCCCATATTATATAACATGTAGCCACTGTAAAACTCTTTATAGGCAGGATTTTCCACGTTTTTCAATTTATCCATAGCTCTTTCATAACACTCCATACCTCTGTCATATTGTTTCATTTCATAGATATAACACTCTGCAAGGTTAGTATAGATTCCTGTGATAAGATTGATATCCATATGAGGTGTAATTTTACTTTCAGCTTCCAGATAATATTTTAAAGCAATGTCTTTATTACCCACCAGTCTTGAATAGGTATGGCCAAGTCCCAGATAAGCGTAAATTTCTGCAGGACATGGGGCCGGTAATTTTTGTGCTGTCTCAATAGTGTGCCGGTAATATTTTATTGCTTCTTCATATCTACCTTCGATCGAGCTCATCGATGCAAGACTGTAATAATAATTTGCCATCAATTCTTCTTTGCTATCGGCCTCTGTATCTCTGAACAGATAGGCATCTTCTTTACCGGAAAAGTCCTTTGTTTCATCAAGGTTTATACCTTCTATCAACTCTTTTTTCATGGCAAGATATTTCTTTGCTTCTTCCATAAACAGCCCGTTCTTTGTGCATATATCAAACATTAACTGATGGGAACTCATTATGCTGAGTATGTCTCCTTCTTTTTGATATATTTCTATCGCTTTCTTTACATTTTCTGTAGCCTTATCTTTATCAATTATAACCAGACCGTAAACCATGCCTTTCATATAAAAACAGTCGCCTGACAGCAAATAATCTTTTTCTTCCATGGAAATAATTAAAGCTTTATCCAGCAGTTTAAATATGTTCTCTGTCTTAATTACAGGATTAATAGATTCCGCCAGGTCTTTTGCCTGCCTGTAATAACAGGAAGCTTCACCCTTTTTATCT
>JBEHWO010000714.1:0-2465 GCA_040217695.1 Vulcanimicrobiota bacterium
TAAAACCTTCTTTATGTAGCTTGTAACAAAGTATGTAAGCGCAGAATTCATTGGGATATTTTGAAAAGGGCTTATTTTTGCAGTCATTATACTTCGGATGTTCAGGGTTGTTTTTATCCTCAGTATCAAACAGTATAACAACTTCAAAATCTTGTTTATCGGTCTGTATTTCCCTGAGATATTTTACAAGATCATGAAATTTACCACCTGTCCATGTTGAGATCCCCTGGAGCCCTAAACCTGTAATGTTCCATTGTCTCAAGGCGAGAGCTTTGAATTCTCCTTCAGTTAAAACAATCTGACTGGATTTTCTATCAACTTGCAACAGATAGGGACAATATAACTGAGTTTGAATATCAGGAAGTCCATTTTTATGTGCTCTTAGATAAATACATTTTCCATCTTTATCAAGATATGGAATAATGATATTTTTCCTTGTAAGAGCATAAGCTATATTGCCAGATTTATCAATTAATCCAGCTTTACGGACGTCATCTTCCCCATGCCTTACAACGAGATTATTTATAATTCTCTCCTGATCTTCCGGTATCAAAGATTTCAGCTTATACTTATCAATAATCTCATCAGTAAATCCTCTCTTCTTCTTCAGTTCCTCGCGGTCTTCAGGAAGAAGCTGAAGAGAGTTTATATAGTCTTCATATATATGCGTCATTAAATACGCCTCCGACATAGGTCCATGACGTTGTCATCATGGACCTTTAATACGTTTTTTATCTGAGCCTATCTATTAAAGAACTGGCTTCAAACATTGTGTCAGGCTCAGGACCTTGGTAACCAAGCTTCCGCAGGTAATCAAGCTGATTCACAGAAGGTTTGCGTTTGCCCATGTTCCGTTCTCGAAAATACTCATTACGAGTCTTTTGTTGGAGTATAAGTTTCTCTTCGGGGGGTAATTGTTCTTCATACTGAAGACACCTGATATACGCAAGGGCTTCATAATAATATTGGGATATCATCTCTTTCAGTATGTTGTATTTCCCATGAAATTTTGGCTTTTCACTTCTCTGGACAGCCTGTTCTATTATCTGATTCGGTTCCTTTATGCCTTTCTTTATCGGGGTACGAAAAAAACTACTAATGGGACTCTGTAGCCCGAGTTCAAATCTCTTTATAAAGTTCTTGCCGTGAGACATTTTGTTAAAATCACTCCTTATTCTTATTGCCTTAAAAAGATCTATCTCTAGTATGTACTGGTTTTTATAAAAAAATATATATACAAACAGTAAAAAGTACAGTAAAATAAAAGTAGTAAACAACAATAATTCAACAAAAATAATTGTTAAGTTTTATCATAGAATGGCTCTTGCCAGTATTGAAGGTACGGGTAAGTGCCTTCTATATTTTTAATTACTAAATTTCAAATTGTTTCCGTGATCTTCTATGAAAGTAGTTATAATATAATCCAGAACTTCCCGCACAGGCTTTTGCATTTCCTCTGCCAGCTTTTTAATATACTTATGTTTATCCCGCCCAATTTCTATGCTGGTTGTAGACCTTGGTATCATTTGATTTCACCTCCTTATTATTAGCTATACATACATAATATAACATCTGAATCTCAAAGTAAAAGGTAATATTTTACCTGGAAAAGAATATTAATATAAATAAAGATTCCATAATTGAAGTAGTCTATTCATTTATTACCATGAAAATTTCACAACAAAACAAAAAGGGTAGCAGTCTGTCTTATCTGGTATATCATTTGTAAAAAGATATATAGGAAATGTTGCAACTGGGATGGGGAATTTTATTAGGCCACATTTTTCTGTTATGCTAATCATTATTTGCCCGTATTTAAGCATCCCGATATAATCTTGATTGTGGTATGCCTCCTGGCATTCGGCAATATATAGTTTATTTTCGATGTCCTCTAACTTTTTGTAGTTCTCATCATCATCAAAATAAGTGCCGTCGTTCAAATCTTTTATTAAAGCTGTATATTCTTTCCTTAATTCAGATCTGTTATATGCAGTATTAAAAATCTCATTAGAAAGTGATTTTATGTTATTGAAAAAGCCGTCAAATGCTTCTACCACTTTATTTTCCAGGAATTGCGCATTAACAGGTTTTCCTGAGCACTTTCTTGGAGATTTTGTAGATTTGCCTCTATAGGATGAGCATCTATAATGATATTCATTATCAATCCCTTTTGGGGGGTAGTAAAACTTATTTGAACCGCAGTCCAGACAAGTGAGATTATCTTTAAATTTAAGTTCATAACTCATATTTCAATTACACCTCTCTAAACGATCCTGCTATTTTTAAAGAGAACAGGGGGGAATTAACTCCCCTATTTTGATTGATTATAAAACTTTCTCTAGTTGTTCTATAGCCTGTTCAGCTTTTTTTGTTCTATTTTCAAGGAATTCAGAAATTTCATCCAGTAAACCTTCGGATATATCTTTACAGAAATGAAAACAGGCTTTACGGTTAGCAGGTGTATA
>JBEHWO010000715.1:0-2463 GCA_040217695.1 Vulcanimicrobiota bacterium
AGGCTAATAAAATAAATGATTTAAGAATATATACAGGTCCTTCTAATGAATATGATAATACTTATTTTCCTGCTTCAACAAGTATTACAATTCACAAAAAATAATCTTGTATTATTAAGGAATGACATAAATAACTGTCCAAAATATATTAATCGTGACGTGTCATTAGAGAAATGAGAATATTAATTAATTTTTAATAAAGAACAATCAAAACAACTAAAAAAGTTGAGAGAAGAATAAAAATTGATTTTCTTCTCAAAAAATGCATAAATTATGAAAGAATATGTTGAAAATAATAAAAATTCTAATGCTACATCTGATAAGTTATCAGTAATAAAACTCAAGGATAGTTCTTCTCTTTTTTTTCATATTACTCTGGATATTTATGCCTGTTTAATCTTTACTTTTATACTCTCTATAGGAATTAGAATACTAGAGGAAGGATACATGATCATAATCTACCTGTATCCTATTCTTCTTGGTTTATCGATTGGGAAAGTTGTGTATTATAGAGTAATGGAAAGCAGATATATTAATAAAAAAATTATATTTACTCTAATAGTTTTACATTCGCTCCTTATTTATTTACTTTCTAATTTTTTTGTGTTTTTTAATATATATTTTTTAGACTTTTTTCGATTTTTATCTAATAAAGGTCTTGTTTATAATTCTTTTGTTATTATATCGATTGGATATGCTATCTTTTATGGAGTAAAGGGACGCAGGTATGGCAATAAAAAAATTAATTTTATTCTAATAGCTTTATGGACATTTCTTGCTTATTCAATTTTTAATTTTATTGTCTATCTATTTACAACGCCAGAAAATAATACGGATATTTTTTTGAAATTTTTAAGAAATTTATGGTTTAAAACTACTTATGAACCTTTTACGGAATATATTATTCCTTATGAATTGCAAGAATTAACAATAAATATCCTGTATTACATACCAATAGCATATAGTATTACAGGTATAATAAGAGTAATAAATATCATTTTTTGGGTTGGCCAGGTTTTCATTACTATTTATATTGCCTGGTCGTTTGTTATTTACACTTGGTTATTACATAGAAATCGCCAGAGTCGTATTAAAGAATAAGTAAGAAATAATTTATTTTTACAGTTTTTATTAATTTTTGGGTAGTCCTAAAGAAGTAGTGGTATGATATAATAAGATAAAAATGGTTTGTCCAAGTTGTGGCAGTGAAAGGACTATCAAAAATGGAACAATTCATAATGGCAAGCAAAAGTATGAGTGTAAGGAATGTGCCAGACAATTTGTAGACAACCCACAAAATAAAATTATTTCACAGGATACGAAAGATTTGATAGATAAGTTACTATTAGAAAAAGTGCCCCTTGCAGGTATAGCAAGAGTTACTGGTGTTTCAGAGTGTTGGCTGCAAAACTATGTAAATAAAAAATACGATGTTATAGCACAGAAAGTGAAAGTGAAGATAAAAAAAAAGGCCCATTAAGAATACAATGTGATGAGATGTGGTCTTTTGTTGGGAATAAAGGTAATAAACAATGGATTTGGCTGGCTATGGATGTAGGTACAAGAGAAATCGTAGGTCTTTATGTGGGTAGTCGTGATAGAGAAGGGGCTTTGGGCACTATCTCTTTAGGACTACCCCATATCAAAAATGGAAGCTCTACCCCCATAGGCCGATATGGCCTGGCGGTGGAAGCAGTCACTCGATCATAGTAAGTGTCTGAGGTACAGAACTATTTGCACCGTTATTGGCAGCCACCTTCGTCTGAGTCAGACCGTTATCCACCGTAATAGTGGAGGCATTTGTCTGTACAGAACCTGTAAAGGATTTCAATTTATCAGGAACTCCTTTGAGTTTGTCCATATTTGCCTGAAATGCTTCTTTTACTCCGCCATGTTTGTTTATTTCATTTCCGGCGACTATGCCGAGCATTGCGCCAACAGGTCCGAGAGTTGCCATACCTACTGCCGCTACAACTCCCATAGTAGCCCCTTTTTTAATATCCAGGCCGCCGGCAGGTTGCGCAGTCACAGTTGATTGAGTTGTTTCCTGCTTTACAGGAACCGGTTCCTGTTTTATCTCCGGAGCGGATGAAAGAGTTACACTATCTGTCTGTTTCGTTTCGGATGCACTTTTAAATCCTTCGACAAATTTATTTGATTCTGATACAATCTGACTGGTAGCTTTTTTAAGGCCATTGCTTAACTGCCCTAACTGGGCTCCCCATTTTTTGGTATCAATACTTCCCAGCATAAATAGATCACCTCATTTTCTTTACATAAATATAACATAGAGAAATTTATTTTAAAAGAAAAATTTGTAAACAAATTGTTAACTTTTTTCATCACCCTGTGACCTCTTATCATTTCCCGGGAATTTCTACGCTTTTTTTGACCATGCCGGAAATAAATGTTGCTATTTCCAGTTCTTTTGCCCCGCCGGTCTTATCTGTTACTCTTAAATCC
>JBEHWO010000716.1:0-2463 GCA_040217695.1 Vulcanimicrobiota bacterium
TACCTGTATAATTACCGTCAATTTTATTATTCAATACATTTGCAGCTGTTATAACAATATCCATAGCAGATGAAAAAGGAGGGGCATAGGCAAGATCCAGTTTTGACAGATCCGAAATTCTCATTTTTGCCGATATGGCAGTAGTAACAGTATTCAGCCTGGATAATATATCTCCTCTTCCTATTATCTGTGCTCCTAAAAGATATTTACTCTTTCTGTCTCCTGTAAGTTTTATATATATGAGTTTTGCAGAAGGGAAAAAGTGATCTTTATCAGGGCCGGGAACAATAATCGATACAGGCTCGAAGCCTTCTTTCCCGGCCTGTTCTTCATTTAAGCCTACAGAACCTATATTATAGTCGAAGATTTTCATTATTATTGTTTTTATTACACCGTGGAATTCTTCTTTACCGCCTGTGATATTAATACCTGCCACCCTGCCCTGTCTTGTTGCGATAGAGCCGAATGGAGTATATACAGGTTTACCTGTTATAAGATTTATATTTTCTACACAGTCTCCTATAGCATATATGTCAGAATCGTCTGTTCTGAGATATGTATCGATTTTTATACCGCCTGTAATACCTGTAGAAAGGCCGCATTTTCTTGCCAGTGTTACGTCAGGCCTCAGACCTGTAGAAAGTATGACAAGATCGGCAGAAATTAAATTCCCCTTTACTATTACACCGTCTACGGTAGAGCCACCTGATATACGTTCCACTCTGTGGTTCAATAAAACCTTTACTCCCTGGCTTTCAAGATAATTTTTTACCAGTTCTGCCATTTCTTTATCAAGAAATTTAAGTATCTGTGCTGTTTCTTCTACTATTGTCACCCTGGCACCTCTCATAGACAGTGCCTCTGCTGTTTCTGCTCCAAGGAGTCCTCCTCCTATTATGATTACGTCTTTTGCCTGTTTTATTTTTAGTTCCTTTTTTAAACCTTCTGCATCTTCTACTTTATGGTATGTATATACTCCTTTTTTATTTATTCCCTTTATCTTTGGGATGATAGCCCTGCTTCCTGTCGCAAGAATAAGTTTATCATAATTAATTTTATATTTTTCTTTTGTTTTCAGATTTTCTAAAAGAATTTCTTTCTTTTCTCTGTCAACAGCTATAGCTCTGGTTCTATTAAGGACATCTATATCTTTTATCTGTCTGAAGAAATCCGGATCTCTTATATCCCCGTCATTGGTTGTCATAAGTGATTTAGGATTTCTCACCATGCCTGAAATATAATAAGGAAGTCCGCAGCCTGTATAGGAAAGGGATTTATCTTTTTCTATTATTGTAATAGATGCGTCTGCATTCATTCTTCTGGCTTTTGCCGCTGCTTTTGGCCCTGCAGTACGTCCTCCTATAATAACTATTTTTAATTTTTCTTCTTTTTTCTTCTCTGCCAGTAATTTTGCTTCTTCTTGCTCGATTTTTGCCAGTGGTATGGAGAATGTAAATACCGTTCCTTCTCCTGTATTACTTTCGCATGTTATGTCTCCTCCATGGACTTCTATGGCTTTTGCCACAATAGCAAGGCCCAGTCCTGTACCAACTTTTTCTTCTTTTTTTGCATTTGTTCCGCGATAAAATTCATTAAATATATCTTTTATCTCATTTTCCGGTATACCTATGCCTGTATCTCTTACTTCGCAGTTAAGAATTCCTCTTATATCATAATGGGCCTGTACTGTTACTTTCCCTCCTGCCTGTGTATATTTTATGGCATTTTCTATTATGTTGGAAAATATGTGTTTGAGTCCTGTTCTGTGTCCCCATACAATAGGTAATATTTCTTTTTTATCAATCTGTAAATTTATATCCTTTATTTCTGCTCTGGAGCAGCAGTTTTCTGTTATATTGAGAAATAACGTTTCCAGGTTTACTGTGGTAAATTCTTCTTTTACTTTTTCCTGTTCCATGCCGGCAATATCAAGTAAATCGTTGATAAGTTCAAGCATGTCTTCAGATTTTTTACTGGCACTTTCGATAAGACGCCTGATTTTTCCGGGTATTTCCTGCTCGAAAAGCTCTAATATTGTATTGAGCTGTGTCTGAATAGTTGCAATAGGAGATCTTAATTGATGGGCTCCTACTTTCAGCATGGCATCTCTGATTTTATTGTTATTCATAGCATGACCGGCAATCTGTGACTTTTTTCAGGCACGCCTTTGCCCTCCTCTGTATGAATATTATATTAATATGAATATTATATTAATATATTGCCCACTTTTATAAATTTATATACGTGTTATTTAACATATTCTCGGAAGATTTTCTCCGTAGGGACGTTCCAGGATTCTGCTTCCTCCTACAGGTGTTTTTACAATGACCCTGCCTTTATGTTTATTTACTACTTCTCCTATAATAACGGAATTTTTGCCATATTTATTCTCTTTCATGACACTTAAAACATGTTCTGCTTCATTACCTGCACAGATAGTAATGATTTTCCCTTCATTCGCCA
>JBEHWO010000717.1:0-2456 GCA_040217695.1 Vulcanimicrobiota bacterium
GAAGAATCTGTCGAAGAATCTTCTGTCGAAAAATTCAGAGACGAAAGAATTTATTCTGTTCATCATATGCCGGATGAAGTTATGGAACAGGACGCGGAGCAGCAGGATGATAATCTATTATTAAAAGAGTTTATACCCAGCCTTTCCAGAGATTTTTTCTCTGAAGGCACCTATGAAAAAGATGGAGGTTACAGGGAACCTGTAACAGATATTCCCGGAGAAGAAAGATCTTTTCAAATGCCATCAGGAGAAATATCTGCTATTTCTCAGGTTGTCGATTATATAGAACAGAGAATTGAAGCTGATCATATTAAACATATTTGCGGTAAACTTGATTATGTAACACAGGAAATTAAGGATTTTAAACATAATACCTTTCAAATAATAAATGGACTGAAGAAAATTATAGATAAAGAAGAGGATAATTTTAAAGATACAATTATTGCAAATGAAACAGTGAGACTTAAGAACTCTCTCTCCCGTTTGTTTTCATTACTTGACCTGCTTGCAGGCTTGAGTTTTTGTGGAGACTGGCCTTCTATAAAAGGTCTTCTGGAAGGAACTGTTGAACAGGATGAAGCCAGAACATTACCTGAACATACTATTATGAATCTTATGACGGTGAATAATTCTATTGAGAGAGCTCTTATGTTATTATCAGATTTTCGTGTGAAGTCAGAAGAAAAAGAAAAATTAAGGGACGAACATATAAAGGAACGATTTATGGAAGATCTTTATATGTTGTTGAAGCATCAATATGATATTGAAGGGCTTAATATCAAAAATGTGAGAGATCTTGAAGCAGTCCTCTATGATAAAAGTGAATTTTTCAAAGCTATGGATAGTCTGAGGAATTTTAATGTTTTATTAAAAAAGTAATAATATGTTCATATAAAGGTGCCGGTTTTCTGAGATGTTTGTTGAATAGAAGCCGAAACCTATAAATAAGGGGTGATATTATGGATACAGGGAAAGCAAAATGTCCCGAGTGCAGGTTGCTTTTTGAGACATCTTTTGATGGCTCTATTGATATAAAAACCTGTCCGTGTTGTGGCCATGTCGGTTCTGCCAGTTCTTTTGTTTGTAATGAAGAAGACTGGCTAAAAAGAAAAGAACTGAAAAAATCCTTCCTCTCTTCTCTGAAAAAAAGAGAAGACGGAAAAGAAAACAAGTTGAAAAAACTTAAAAAATTCAGACCTGATGGTGTGAAAATAGATCCTGATAAGTTTATCTGAGATAAAATATTAATTAGAAATAAAATAGTTTTGTAAAATTAAATTTATTAATATTTCTTATGAAGGAAATTTTATTTGTTAGTAGAAAGATAACTTTTAAGGAGTGAATTTGTGTGAAATGTTTTAATTGTGAGACAGACAATCAAAGTCATTATAAATATTGTTATGAGTGTGGTATTGTATTAACCGATGATAAATATGCACTGGAAGACTCTCTTTTAAATCCCACTGTTAAGAGTCCTGTCGCTAAATTTTCCTTTGTCTTTGAGATTAATAATATGATAGACAAGGCTATAGAAGAGTTTTCATCAATAATTTCTCTTCATCCCAGATGGCCTGATATGCATTTTAAACTTGGTAACATTTATGAACTCAAAGGTCTCACAGGTAAAGCAGTGGCTGAATATAAAGAAGCTCTTTCCATTAATCCTCGATACAGAGAAGCGAGACGATGTCTTGGTGAATTATACCTCAAACTTGGTTTTTACGATGAAGCTCTGGAAGAATTTGACAGACTGATTTCTATAGAAACTAAATACTGGTATGCTGATGTCCATAATAATCTTGGTGTGGCTTATGAAAAATTACAGGATTATGATAGAGCCGTAGAGTGTTACGAAAAAGCTCTTTCTATTAATTCACGATATGCTATGGCCCTGTATAATTACGGAAATATCTTTTTTAACAGGAGAGATATAGACAGGGCAATAGAGCAATATGAAAAATCAACTGCTTCCTATCCTGGATACGGAGCATGTCATAATAATCTTGGTATTGCTTACGGAAGTAAAGGAGATTATGATAAGTCTGTGGGAGCTTTTTTAAAGGCTATTGAGTTAGAGCCTGAGAACTCTCAATATCACCATAATCTGGCTACTGTATATTATCAACAGGATAGATTTGAACTTGCTCTGGAAGAATTTACCAGAGCTGCCGAATTAGATCCTCAAGACGAAGAATCCAGGAAGTTTATTGAAGAATTAACGGAAAATTAGCTTCAAGTCACCTGTTACTGTGATGAACATTCTATTGAGCAATTTAGAGGGGAAATTTCGGGGGGGAAGAAAAATAAAATGATTACCCGTGATTATAATATAAATATAAAAAATAATAAAGAAAGGCAGATTAAAAGATGGCAATAAAGCGTGATCCTTATAGAATAATGGATATCCCTCCTGTTGCAACAGATGCAGAGATAAAAACTGCTTACCGAAAAAAATC
>JBEHWO010000718.1:0-2454 GCA_040217695.1 Vulcanimicrobiota bacterium
ATAGTGGAAACAAACGGTGTCCTGTGTACGGAAGAAATGGCACGACTTATAAAGAAATGCAAAAATCCTTTTATTTCCGTCAGCATTGACGGAATAGACAGAGAAACCCATGAATGGGTGAGGGGCATCAAAGGTTCTTTCGACAGAGCCATAGAAGGCATACGAAATCTGGTCAGAGCAGGCTTTTCTCCGCAGATTATCATGACCGTTATGAAAAAAAATAAAGACCAGCTTGAATCTTTAGTGAGGCTTGCAGAATCTCTCGGAGCAGGATCGGTAAAGTTCAACCTTATGCAGCCGGCAGGCAGAGGTGAAGAAATGCATAAACAGGGAGAAGCTCTTTCTATTGAGGAACTGGTTAATACCGGCAGATGGGTTGAGACCGGGCTTTCCGGGAAAACAAAGCTGACCCTTCATTACAGCCACCCCCATGCATTCAGACCTCTCGGTAAAATGTTCGGTAACGGTGCAGACGGATGCGGCACATGCGGTATATTCGGCATAATCGGAGTCCTGGCAGATGGTTCTTATGCCCTCTGCGGTATCGGAGAAACAGTGCCGGAACTTGTATTCGGATATATAGATAAAAACCGGCTCAAAGACGTATGGGAAAATAATAGACTCCTCAATGAAATAAGAGAAGGACTGCCACGAAAACTGGAAGGTATCTGCAAAGATTGTTTAATGAAAACCATGTGTCTCGGTTCCTGCATTGCCCAGAACTACTACATGACTAAAAATTTCTGGTCATCGTCCTGGTACTGCGAGATGGCAAAAGAAACAGGACTTTTCCCGGAAAGTCGTCGAATTACAGAATTACGAAAAAAAGTTAAAAAAAACAAAAATATATAATATAAAAATCAACGTATAATTTTTTTTATTTTTCAAGAAGGTAAACAATAATTTTCTAATAATATAGAGATTATAAAAAAATATAAAGAATGGTATAATTTATTAAAATTCAATCGGAGTAAAAAAATAGGACATCAGGGATCACTGATTACGCATTACGGGGTAACTAAATAAAACCGAATAAAACGGAAGAATTTTTCCAGGAGGGGTATGACTATCTATATTTTTGCACTTTTTGACCGGAGCCTTATGCCACCGTATAAGGGCGAGGCATACCTTATCCCTACGAAATAACGATTTTTCAAAATTCTGCAAAAGTATAGTAATTACAATACGTTAAAATATGGAAACAGAAAGGATAAGAATTAAAACATAACTGTCAGACTAACAGACACCCGTTTTCGTGGGAATAACACCAGTGGATTAATTTATGATAAAAATATGTCAAAAAAATATGAAAAACCTGTAATAATTCCTATGGCAGGGAAAGAAGATCTTTTATGTATTGGTTTTGTATGCAGTCCCGGCAGTGTTGCAAATAATACCGGTTCCTGCAGGACAGGTAATAATGCATCACGTTCCTGTCTGCCGGGCAGCAGTGCCAGTCGCGGATGCCTGGTCGGCAGTCATGCAAGATTTCTCTGCGTAACAGGTAACCAGAGGATACGTACCGCAGACACCGGTTCAGTTCCCAATTCCGTCATAAGCTGTAATGACGGAATGCAACTGGACGGTTATCTGTACATAGAAGAATAATATGAAATATCTGTCGTCATGTATTCATTTTGATAACAGAGGATGGCTCTTACTGTCTGACGAAAAAACAGACGAATGGCTTGAAGAATTTTCATTCGTCATGGGCCTTACCGTATGTAACAGAGAACACAGCCATAAAATTATCCTCTACAGAGATGACGGGAGAATTCAGAGAACCGACGATATACTGTTAAAGTGCGGAGAAACAGGTGTAATCCTGCCGGTAAAAGGATGGAACGTGCGGAGGATATATTCGTCCTATTTTCTCACTCACCCGGACAGTAACATATCGATTTTTCATTACGGATACGGTACGGGAGACAGATATGCAAAAATGATGTTTTTACTCGTTCCTGTTTTCGATTATATCATATCCGCAGGAGGACTTCCGATACATGGCGCTCTTATAAAGAAAGAAGGCAGTGGCTTTATACTTGCAGGGAAAAGCACATCTGGTAAGAGCACATGCTGCAGCAGATTAAATCTTCCATGGGAAGTAATGTGCGATGACCTTACGTTAATCGTCAAAGACGGAGAAGGATTTTACCCGGCCCACCCTCTTCCGACCTGGAGCAGAGTAAGAGAAAAGCAATCGGGATCATCCTGGAATACTGCTGAATACGTACCTTTAAAAAAATTATTTTTCCTCGAAAAATCGGAAAAAGATGAAGTTATTCCTGTAAATAGCCGGGAAAGTGCAATGAAAATCTTTTATCTATCTTTACAGGTATATACATTAGAAGGTATGAAAAAAGAGGAAATTATACAAAAAAAACAGACTCTCTTTGAATCTGCCTGGGATATGGCAGTAAAAATTCCATGTTACAGACTCAGAGTTTCTGCCGG
>JBEHWO010000719.1:0-2448 GCA_040217695.1 Vulcanimicrobiota bacterium
GTGTAAGGTCTTCGTTCCGTATAAATTCGATTATATCCTTAATTCTTCTGTGAAAAAGCGGTTCTCCTCCCGATAGCTTGACCGTTGAGAGTCCCATTGGCTTTGCCTGTTTAATTACTGATTTAAAAAGCTCGAAATCCAGTTCAACATGAGATGTTTCTCCTGCAGGTTCGATCCAGCAGTGTCTGCACCTCAGATTACAACCCTTTGTGAGATAAAAATAGATTGTATCCAGAACCGGTGCCTTATTTTCTTCTGCCGATTCAGAGATTTTTTCTGTAATTATTCTATCTTCCATGTCTTTACAATATCTTTCTGCTGACCTGGGCATAAGCATATAATAAAGGTTTTCCTCCCGTCACGCATTACGCGTAACGCGTCACTACTATAACCGGCGGAGTATTTACCGTTATAGGCACTGAGGTGCTTAATGTGTGAGTATTCCATTATTGTGCCTCTGCGTAATGTACACGGATTTCGCCTCAGGCAAAAGGTAATTTTCCTCCTTCTTCCAGAAATCTTTTTATACATGCGTCAGGGCCGGGATGTTCATCATTGCCGAATGTAGTATATGCAAGGGCAGGGCAGCTTCCGGTACAGTAGTTTATATATTCGCAGCCGGCACAGTACTCAAATTGTTTCAACGGTATTTCACATCTGTTTCTGAATTTATTCAATGCCGGGTGGTTCTGCCATATATCGACAAGGCTGTCTTTATTTATTCTGCCCAGTTCAATTCCGGGTATCTGGGCACAGGGAACAATTATTCCGTCCGCTCTCACTGCCAGTCTGCTCATCGCACCGCTGCATCCTGTAAGATAACCTCTTCCGGGAACAGGGCCTTTCTTTTCCTGTCTGTTTTTTTCCATTTCAAGCCATATTCTTCCTTCGGCAAGCGGGCCTGCTGTGGCGCTTATGCGGCCTCTGTATTTACCCTCCAGTAAAAGAAGTTGTTCCATGGCAAGTGTTCTTTCTTCGGTAGAAAGCATGATTTCATCCGTATATTGTCTGCATAATCCCATATATGAGGCGGAGTTGGTCGAAATTGACGGAATTCCTATATCTTCAAGGAGTAATTTTGCTATATTTTCCAGGTCATGAACATTCTTTTTGTGGATTGTTACTCTTACGGTAGTAGAAACATTATACTTCCGTAAATTTTTTATACCCTCTACGGACCGTTTAAAATTGCCTTTTCCCCTGAATGAATCATGTGTTATCGGAATAGAGCCGTCTATGGATACCTGGACATAATTGCATCTTTTTGTAGAGTAAAGAAATGCTGCCCATTCTTCCGTAATAAGCGTGCCGTTACTCAGGATGCTGAATCTCATGCGGTTTTTTATTATGCCGTCTATGAGTTCTTTCAGATCATTTCTGCAGAAAGGTTCACCGCCTGAAATACACAGTTCTAACACTGCACAATCATTTAATTCTTTAAAGAATTTCAGCCATTCTTCTGTCCGGAGTTCATTACCCGTGTCGCCTTCACCTGTAAAATGAAAACAATATTTACAGCGAAGATTGCATTTGTTTGTTATGGAAAGATCCACTTCTCTGGGAGTATTCATTATTTTCATTGGTTTTATCCTCTGTCGTGAGTAGTGAGTCGTGAGTCGTGAAAAGTAGGGAGGAACCACCGTGTTTGCCCGGTACCGGTAAAAACACGCATCACGCATCACGCATTACGCATTCGTCACTTCGTATCCTGCAAGTCCTCTTTTTATTATTTCTTCAATAAACTCATTGCAGTGTGCTTCCACGTCATCGGGGACTTCTTCACATTCTTTTTTCAGCGCTTCCACTATGTCTTTTACTGTGTTTTTGCCGTCAAGTTTTTTCCAGATAAATATTCCTGCAGGATTTACAGTGAATCCGTCACCTGTATCAGGGTCAAAAAGAATCCCCCAGTCATCGAATTCCACTCTGAGGACTATTAAAGGGTTGGCTATTGGCTTATCGTTCATATGTGTTCTCTTTTTTCAAGTATTTCTATAACTTCTTCTTCAGATATTACAAACCTGTAATCATAAACTATTGTATTATTACTGTAGTTACCTGTCAATCTATTGTTATTAATTTACTTGTTCATAATCGGCAGAGCCTTCGCGTCACGCGTCACGCGTCACGCGTCACGATTATCCCATATTTTGAGAAACCTCTTCACATAATTACTTCGTGTTTCCTCCCTGTTCATTATATAAGAAGGTTTCCCGTAGATTCAGTCTTTTACAATGAATTTTTGTTTGATCAACATTTCTATTCCTTCATATACAGGAAAAAAAATTCTCGTATAGATCATGCTAAAGGTACTGAAAAAACTCGTAGAGTAAAGTATATTAACAAGAAAGAGGCGCCATATATATGAGCCGGCAATAAGAGCTCCTCTCGTTAAAGTTACATCTTTATTCAGCCATTTTTTTAAAAATTTTTCTTTTATTCTTCCAG
>JBEHWO010000720.1:0-2439 GCA_040217695.1 Vulcanimicrobiota bacterium
AACTGAATAATCGTCTTGAAAGACGAAGAGAAGAGCTTGCAAAGGAAAGAAATTGCACTGTATCTGATATTCGCCATCATGGGAGGGCATGGGTATTACCTCACCCTGAAAGAAATGTTCCTCCCATAATAGATATGGTTCAAAATAAAGAAATTGAAAAGACTGCTGTAGATGCAGTAATAAAGTATGAAACAGAAAGAGGCTGGAAAGTTCAGAGTGTTGAGTCTGAAAATAGAGGTTTTGATCTTATATCCCGTAAACCCCATCCGGAGGACCCGGAGACTGCAATAGAGGTTAGATTTATTGAAGTCAAAGGCCGTTCAGGGGTTGGTGATATAGCTCTGTCTTATAATGAACACAGGACAGCGGAAAGATTAAGAAAAGACTACTGGCTTTATGTGGTATATAATTGTGCCACAGGGCCGGAAATAAAAATACATCAAGACCCGTATACCCTCGGATGTGTTCCTGTAACAAAGATAGAACATTATCAATTAAGTGCTGATAAAATATTGAAAAAATTGTAGTTTATTGCATACAGAAAAAATTATGATAAAATGATATAAATATAAATACCTGAGAAAGTGATATAAAATTATGGACCATAATGATATACTAAAGACAAAAGATTTATTTGAAGCAGGAAAGATAGTTCCTTTAAGAGCTATATATGAAGTTAAGTTTAATCCTATTTTTAAAATCAGAGAAAATCTTGGTGTCATAGCAGATAATCTAAAAAAATATTATAATATCACTACTATCAGTAAAGAAAATAATGAGGATGTAGTTCTCTTAATAAAGGAAAATATAACTACTTACTTTACTTTCAGTGTATTTAAAGTGATTGAAATTATAACAGAAGGCGAAATTTTTAATTTTGCTAATATGGTCAGAGAAATAAAAAATGTTCCAGAGAGAGTAAAATCATATGGAATACTGGGTAAAGAAATGTATGATTTAAAACGAATAGGAGTTAGATTGCAATTCATAGGAAGCATAGATAAAATAAAAAGTATAAAAAATCTTAATAAAACTCTTATTTTAAATCAGGAATTTTTAAATAAAATAGGTTCTTCAGAAGATAAGTTATATAATTTTAATATTAAACTGGGCCCTGATCCGTCAGATATTAAAGAAGGTAGTGAAGAAACTATAATTAGCATTTCAGGGCAAAATATAAATCTTGAATTCAATAATGGTGAGGCTTATAATTTTAAAAATGCTGCTTTAATAGATTGTATAAAAGGGTATCATTATCCTGATAAAATAGAGAGTAAATATTTATTTGAGACAGAAAATTTTGTTAACGATAATATTTTACCGATTTTGAAAGGAGTTGATTAAAATGTTGCCGGAAATAAAGGAAACTGATATTTTTACTACAGAAGAAACAATAATAAAAGAATTCCTGAATATATCTACTCAGGAGCAGGAGGAAAAGAGAAAACCTAATATATATAAAAAGGGTAAAAAGCAAGAAATAAAATTTCATAAAGGTATAATTCCTGTCAAGTCGGACAGTCTGATAAAAAGTATCACTAAAGGTTTTAAAGTTGAAATGAAAAGTATTTTGGAACAGGAGAATAATACACGTTATATAAATGAAAATCCTCTTTCATACGAAGAAGAAGATAAAATAATAGTTCCAGAAATAGAAGCAGAGATAGCGGCTTTGTCTCAGAAGAACTGGGAAGAAATAATAGAAATGTATCCTGATTTTGAAGAACGACTAGGAGATATGAAAGAAGAATTAAAAGAGATATATGAAGAAGGAGATTTTTCGGCTTTATGGAGTTTTCTTGAAGGCTGTGGTACGCTTAAACTTCCTGATGGATATGAAGATATAACTGATTATGATGAAGATATATGGTAAAAAATAAATGCATAAAAATATTATATTTCCTGCATATCTTGATACAAATGTTCTGGTTAATTATCTTTTAAAAATTAATCCTGTTAAACATAAATGGGTCGAAAAAACTCTAAATTATTCCAGAAAATATAAGGAACGTCTGTATATTTCTCTTTTTTCACTTATAGAATTATGGGACGTTTTACTTCGTTATCATCTTGAAGTTGATGGATTAATTCATAGAAAAGGAAAAGATAATAAGCCCAGGAGCGTGAGTGAATATTTTAAGCAATATGATAAATCTGTAATAGCTATTAAATACAGTGCTATAATCAAAAGATATACTTTAATTATATTAGGTTTTAATAATCTTAAAGTAGTACCCGGTAGAGAATTGTTTAAGAATAAAACTGTGAGTGATTTAATAGAGAAATCCTTTGAAAACCATAAATACAATCTCCTTCCTATGGATAATTTTCATATTTCTACGGCAATACTGGCCGGTGCCAGAAGTTTTGTTACAAGTGACAGTGATTTTGAAAGTATTAATATAAAGGATATAACTATAGTAAAATATTAATAATAGT
>JBEHWO010000721.1:0-2418 GCA_040217695.1 Vulcanimicrobiota bacterium
GAGCTTTCGTCAAGAGTTGTGTAAAATTCTTTCAAGTGCTATCAACTCCCTCTATTAAGCTGCTTTTTTCAAATTTGTCATATCCTGTACCATAATTCCATCAACAAATTTAGTTCCATGTTTAAGAAGTGGCAACAGGTCTTTTCCCTTTACAGGAAGACAATTAAGGGATAATCTCTGTATAAGTTTGAATACCATGTATTTCCCATTTTCTCTCTTTCTAAAACGTTTTACTACATTGGTTCGAAGTTTTACGCCGGCAAATACAGATTCTATAGGATTTGTAGTTCTTATATGAACCCAGTGAATTTTAGGGAAATTATAAAAAGTTGTAAGCTGTTCCAGGTCATTGAACAGGGTATCTGCAGCATCATTATAATGGGCCTCTCTTAATTCCTGAATATAAGTTCTACACCACTGCTGACATTGTTCACGAGTATCTGCTTTATAAATTTCTCTCAATCTCTTTTTGGCCTTATTCTGAGCATATTTAGGCAGTTTATCCATCACGTTCCTGACTTTATGGTTCCAGCATCTCTGCTCTTCACATTCAGGATATATATCTCTTAATGCTGACCAAAAACCTAATGCTCCATCTCCTATCGCCAGACGGGGAGACTTCATCCCTCTTTTTTTGAGGTCTCGCAATACTTCTAACCAGGATGCAGTGCTTTCTCTATATCCTTCTCCGATAGACACTAATTCTTTTGTACCATCTTCCTTTACACCAATTACACAGAGAAGAGCCGTTTTTTCTCTCTCAAGGCCAGCTTTAATATACACTCCATCTGTCCATATATAAGCATAATATTCTCCTAATAAACTCCGGCGTTTCCATTCGTCATACTCTGATTGCCAGTCTTCTTTAAGTTTTAGTATCGTGCTTGATGATAGACCAACGCTTTCTCCAAGTACATCGCGGAATACAGGTTCAAAATCTCCACTTGACAGGCCTTCCAAATATAATTTTACAAGATTCTTCTGCACGGTTTTTGAACTCCTCTGATAAGAACTTATTATCTCTGACTCATAGCCACTTTCACTTACCTCTTTCGGAACATCTCTTACACGGGGAACTTTTATTTCTACATTACCATAACCTATCCCTATTGTCCTGGCTTTACAATAACCGTTTCTATAACCACGGAAATTTTCTGTTCTTTCATATCTGTCTCTTCCAAGAAATTCTTCTACTTCTTTTTCCAATGCATAACCAAGTAACTGCCTGGCTCCCTCTCTAGCAAGTAATTCAAGGATATCTAGTTCTTCAATTTCTCTTGTGTTTTTTATCTCTTTAGGATAAACTATCTTCATGGCGTTTTCTTTCCTTTCTTTTAGAATTGTTGATTTCTACTTGAAAGAATACGCCTTTTATTTTTACACACCTTTATATTATAGCTCAAACTGGGAAATAGATGAATTAATTGAAAATTTCACATTCTTACCAAATGAAATGTCACAGATTGGAAATAAAACTGATGAGAATAGATTAGGTTTTGCTGTTATATTTAAATTCTTTCAACAAGAAGCCAGATTTCCAATTACTAAACATGAAATACCAAAAGTAGTAATAGATTTTATTGCAAAACAGACAAAACTCCTGCAGATCTATTTAATACTTATGAGTTTAATAATAGAACCTATTTTAGCCATAAAGCTCAGATAAGAGAATTTTTTGGTTTTCGAGAATCTACTGATGTGGATATTAAAATAATGACAAACTGGTTATATGGAAATGTAATATACCACGATCTAGATATGGAGTATTTAAAATGTGCAGTATATAATCGCTTCCGCGAATTACATATAGAACCATCAACACCGAAAAGTGTTGAGCGTCTTATAAAATCAGCTATTAATACTTATGAACAGAAATTTTTCCAGGAAACATTTCAAAAATTATCCCAAGAATCTAAAATTAAAATGGATTATGCTATTAATGATCTTATCAAGTATGAAGAAACTGAAATTGATTATAGCCCTGAGGATGAAGCATTATCTTTTTCTGAATTAAGGTCTGATCCAGGTCGTATTGGTATTGAAAGTGTATTTCGGGAAGTAAAAAAGTTACGTAATATTCAACAATTAAAGTTACCTAACAATTTGTTTTATAATATTCCTCAAAAGATAATCAGGCGATTTAAACAAAGGGTAGTATCAGAAGATTTAACTGAGATAAGACGTCATCCTGAGCCAATACGTTATACTCTTTTAGCTGCATTTTTTTGGATTAGAGGTAGAGAAATAACTGATAACCTTATAGAGCTAATTATACAGATTATCCATAGAATAGGAGTAAGAGCTGAAAAAAAAGTAAAAAAAGAATTCATCAATGATTTTAAAAGAGTTGATGGAAAAATAAACATATTATTTCAGTTAGCTGATACTGCTGTAAACAATCCAGATGGCATAATAAAA
>JBEHWO010000722.1:0-2409 GCA_040217695.1 Vulcanimicrobiota bacterium
ACAGCCATTCAGGAAATGGGAGACGGCCATGTTACAGGTTTTTCCTATGTGAATATGAACGATATCCTGAAAGTATCTGCCATATTGCCTGAGAATGAAGAGATTGGTAAAGAGAACATGAAAAAAGTTTCAGAACAGTTCAGGTACATATGGGGATCGTCTATGGTAGAAGATGACGGTATTCATTCGGTTATGTTCATACCTTTAAATTAGAAAAGTGAGTCGTGAGTCGTGAGTGGTGAGTCGTAGGGGCGTTTAATTAAACGCCCTGTAATGGAATACGCATCACGCATTACGCATCACGACCCACCTGTCACGCGTTACGCGTCACGAAAGCATATGTGTATTATTTATGCTTATCTCAATAGTTACGAAGTGGACCTGCGGATTTTCCGGTAAAGAATAAGACCTGTTATCATCATTCCGATACTGATTAACTGGGCCACAGTCAGTCCCAGAGTAAGAGGAAGGAAATGTTCTCTCCAGAATTCTACGGTAAAACGTACTATGCCGTAAAGGAATATGAAACCACAGAATACCTCTCCTTTATATCTATTTTTTTTCCACAGATATAAGAGTATTAAAAAAACTGCCAGATCAAGGAAACTTTCATAGAGTTGTGTGGGATGTCTCGGCAAATCTCCTGTTCTGGGGAAAATGACAGCCCAGGGAAGAGCAGACGGTTTCCCGTAACAGCAGCCGTTAAGAAAACATCCTATTCTGCCGAAGACCAGTCCGAGTATACCGCATAAAACAGACAAATCTGCCACATCGAGAAAAGGAATTTTTTCTGTTCTTGAAAAATATATCATAAATAAAATTCCTCCCACCACACCTCCATGCCATGCCAGACCGCTTCCTGTAACACGGAAAATCTCCAGAGGCGATGTAATAAAATTATTCAGATGTAAAATAATAAATAATATTTTTGCCCCCGCAAGGCCTGAGAGGAAAACAAATAAAATCATATATATAGTTTTATCTGTTTTAAAATTCCTGTCTTTCCCGCATATAATGCCGCAGATAAAAGCAGCAATAACACCGAGAGACACCATAAAGCCATATGAATATACAGGCGTTGAACCTATATGAAAAAGTATTTTATGCATATATCAATCACCTCTATTGTAATGCATGATGCGTAATTTACGTGACGCGTAACGCGGTTACGGGTGGGTCGTGATGCGTGATCCGTGCTCGGTGATCCATGTTTTACCGGTACCGGGCGACCACAGGGGGTATAATCGTGACGCGTGACGTGTAAGCATCCCTTTAACTCATCACTTTTCACTTTTCACTTTTCACGACTCACCACTCACGACTCACTAAAACAGCGTTCTCTGCGATTTAAGCTTTATATTTAAAAGAACGCCTGCAGACATCATATTTGTCAGGAGAGAACTGCCTCCTACGCTTATAAACGGAAGAGGTATACCTGTGATGGGCATAATACCTATATTCATTCCTATATTTTCCATTATATGAAATACAAACATGGATACAATTCCAAGTGCAATAAGTGTGCCAAAGGAATCCTTTGCATTTTTTGCTATGGACAGGCCTTTCCATATAATCAGGAGATAAGCGGTAAGAAGAAGCATACATCCTATAAAACCGAATTCCTCTCCTATGACGGCAAAGATAAAATCTGTCGTATGTTCGGGAACGAAATGAAGATGACTCTGAGTACCTTGAAGAAAACCTTTGCCGAATAATTTCCCCGAACCTACTGCTATTTGAGCCTGAAGTATATTCCATCCCGCACCTGTAGGATCATTTTCTGCATTGATAAAACTTGTCAATCTCTGCCATTGATAGGCTTTCAGGAAAAAAGGTGCTATACCTGTACCCAGGAGAATAACTCCGATCAAATACAGAGGATTAACACCTGTATAAAAAAGCATTGTAAAGGTAATTCCGATAAGAACAATTGATGTGCCGAGATCCGGCTGCAGGAGAACCAGTCCTATAATAAATCCGGAATGTAAAGCTATTTTTATAAGCACAGACAGTCTGTTTATTTTTTCCTGATTCAGTGACAGCAATCGTGAAAAGGTAAGTATAAAAGCAAGTTTTGCCGGTTCCGAAGGTTGAAACGTTCCAAGACTTCCCAGGGTTATCCAGCTCTGAGCTCCTCTTATATTCTCACCCTTTATCAGTACTATCAATAACAGGATAACGGTGCATATATAGATATAGCTCCTGCATTTACCCCAGAATTCATAGTCTACTGTCATCATAACATTCATTGCAATAAGTCCTACCAGGAAAAATGTAACCTGTCTTCTGAATTCGGAAGACAGTCCTTCACCTCTGTAACTTGCACTGTAAATCATTATTATACCGAAGAGTATAATAGCAAGTACTGTTATGATAAGTATAAAATCCAGATGTTTGAATTTGTTCATA
>JBEHWO010000723.1:0-2402 GCA_040217695.1 Vulcanimicrobiota bacterium
TTAGTGGGAACAGAATCTACTTTTACAGAAATGTTGATTATGTAAAAAGCTGCGGAATTTATATTCCTCAAGGGAACTGGAGAAAATTTGCCGGAGAGATGAAGATAAAAGAATATGTTACGAAATCAACTTATGACATATGGGATACAATATAGTTTTTCAAATCCACTATGTAAGAAAATATTTATAATATTTATTCTGCCCTTTTATTCTTACCGGCTTTGCTCTTTAATTTCTTTATTTCCTTCTGTTCTTTTTCGAAGTCTTTCTGCAAAGATGCTTCTCTTCCGGCTTCATTCTTATAAAAGAGATCTCCTTTTTCTTCCTGTATAACTACATTTTCAGATGACCACTGAGGGGCAGCTTCCTTCTGCCTTATGTCGGATAATTTTATTTTACTGGAACTTATCTCATTCACAAATTATTTCCCTCCCTTTCAGAACAGATATATTATAACATTCATATTTATATAAAATAAGTAATTTTTGTTAAATTTTTGTTAAATTCCAGGAACAGATAATACAGCAAATATTCTGCATAACAATTTAATTAAATTTCAATAAGTTAAGAAGTAATGAGTAGTGAGTAATTTCCTGGTTCTTTTCACTTTTCACTTTTCACTTTTCACGACTCACTACTCACGACTCACTACTCACTTTTCACTCTACTTAAATTATGACATAAACTAATTTTTTTATGTCACAGAAAAAAATCTATATGTTATATTTATAAACAGGTGTGAGTAACATTTTATTTTTACAGAAAAATAACAGGAGGTGCCATATGCTGACAAAAAAAGATCCGGGCGATTTATTGATCAAAGAGGGATATATCGACGAAGCCGGCCTGGAAAAAGCCAGGGAAGAGTCAAAAAGAACCGGTAATTCTATAGAAAAAGTCCTGGTTTCTCTCGGCTATGTAACTAAAAAGGAAATACTTCAGGTTATGGGTCGAGAAATAGGAGTACCCTTTATAGATCTCGACGAAATAGAGATTGATCCTGATGCTGTAAGATACTTACCGGAATATCTTGCCAGAAGACATAAGGCCGTACCGGTAGAACTTCAGGGGTCTACCCTGACGGTGGCTATGGCAGATCCCCTGAATATACTTGCCATTGACGATATGCATCTGATTACAGGGCTTAATATAGAACCTGCCATTGCTTCGGAAGACAGTATTATGAGAGCAATAAGCAGACCACCGGGGGAATCTGTTGATAAAAAACACTCTATACCGGAAGAAATTCCTTACTACAAAAAAGAAACAATCACAGAAGGAACTATGTTTGCTAAAAACATAGAAAACTTCTCTCTGCCCCTTAAATATACGGAACTGAGAGCCACAATCACGGGAATGATTGCAGATGTAACCGTTACCCAGAAATTTTATAATGCTCTTTCGGAAAACATTGAAGCAGTCTACATGTTTCCTCTTCCCCATGAGAGTGCAGTCCATGACTTTGAAATAATCATAGATAAAAGAGTAATAAAATCTGAGATAAAAGAGAGAGAAGAAGCCAGGAGGACTTATGAAAAAGCTAAAAGGGAAATGAAAAAAGCAGGCCTTCTGGAACAGGAAAGACCGAATATTTTTACCGTGTCGGTGGCAAATATAGAGCCGGAGAAGGAAATACTGGTAAATCTGAGATACAGTGAAATACTGAAATATGAAGACGGAACCTATGAATTTGTTTTCCCAATGACTATAACCCCAAGATACGGAGGAAAAGATTCTAAAGGAGTGCCGGATTTTCTGGAAGGAAAAAATTCTCCACCGATTATCCCCCCGGAGAAAAATGCCGGAAGAGGAGTCAAAATCTTTATAGATCTCCATACAGGCTTTGAACCTGATATAACTTCTCCCACTCATAACATTTTTATAGAAGAAAAAACCGGAGAAGAAAAACATATAGAACTTTCACAGGAAGGAGAAATCCCGAATAAAGATTTTGTCCTGAAATACACGTCAAAGGGAGAAAAAATGGAACATGCTTTTACCTTCTACAGAGAAGAAGGGAAACCGGGAACCTTTATGTTTCATATCACTCCGAAACTACATTACGGCCCTGAAGAAATGTTAAAAAGAGAAGTAATATTTATTCTGGACAGGTCAGGCTCTATGTCTGACGGGCCTATGGAACATGCAAAAAAAGCTCTTAAAGACTGCCTCAAAACCTTACGACACGAAGATACTTTTCTGATAATAACCTTTGATAATACAGTAGAAGCCATATCAGACAAAATTCTGCCTTTTAATGAAGAAAATCTACACCTGGCAGAAACATTTCTTAATGGTATATATTCAAGAGGAGGAACGGAAATACTTTCGGCAATGAAACATGCCCTGAATATTCCTGCCGGTAAAGATTTTTTAAGACAGATAGTATTCCTTACAGACGG
>JBEHWO010000724.1:0-2396 GCA_040217695.1 Vulcanimicrobiota bacterium
AAGCCGGAGTAAATCCTGAAGATTTTGATTTTGTTTCTTATGTAAGAGATCTGCTGACAGAATATGGATATCTGAACCAGAGAACAATCTGTGAATATGCAAAACATAACATGTCAATGAGGACAGAAGATGCATTTATACTCCTGAAGAAATACACAGGAATCCTCTGGAACTTTGAACGTGGAGTAAAAAACGCATGTATATATTCCTTAAAAGAAGAAATAAATAATAATAATATATTATATATATGTCTTAAGGATATAAAAAACTCTGGAAAACTGGAAAACTCAATAAAATCAACTAATTCTCTTGAAACACCATCTGGAAAACTGGAAAACTTAGATACTACAAATGTTTCCGATGATTTAACCTGTGGAAAACTGGAAAACACAGTAAAATCAATAGTTTCTGGTAATACCGGCGTAAATATTGACTTTAACGAAGTTAATTCTATATTAAATCAGAATGTTGGCTTAAACACTCAGTTCTCCAGTTTACCAGAAGTTAATCGAAAGGAAACTGGCAGAACTATTGAGTTTTCCAGTTTTCCGGCCTTTTTAAGAGGAGATAAACAAAGAATTGGAAATCAGGAAATTACTCCTTTACTTTTGGAACAGGTTATTCAACTGGTTTTAGGATATATAGAAATGAATTTTTGTAGAGACAATAATAATTCATTATTCAACGAGCAGACTTTCAGAGAATTATCTTCATCTTCTAACTGTGAAGTAGTGTCCTGTATTGACTGCAAATATTTTTCCGGTAAAGCCGGGGCTGTCTGCAGTGTAACAGGAAAAAAGCATTTAGCCCATCAGGAACATCTTTGTCAGAAATTTTCTCCTGCTATTAGAGATATGCAGAATTATTACTCAGAAGAAGAAGAGGAAGAAATAATAGATGCACCATTTTAATGAAAGGCGAAAATAAACTCAGAGTTATTATTAATTTAGAACTATAGTATGTATTTAGCTACGTGAAGTAAATAACGTATTTACTGGATTTGTAGCACTTTATAAGAGTCGAAAAACCCTTATTTTTCGTAGTCAACTTCACATGGCTAAATAGTTACGAACTATAAAACAAAAATTATTAAAGTTTTTGAAGTCTATTTACTATGGCTTTTCGATTGCAAGGATAGCTATGCTGTTATAGGATTCTTTACAGGAATCTGAAGTCGGAATATGCTTATTTCTGATTCTCATGGAAAAATAGATGTCGAAAAACCTTACTATGACTGTTTTTATTACCTTAACGCCAAAAAAAGTCGTTTTGTGCTCTGCACCCGATTTAAGGCATCTTGAGTTTCCCGGTCAGGACGGCTATTGCCACTTCTTCATCGCTCATTTCAAGAATCCTGTTAATTGTACCTTTCTTGACTTCCTCTGACACTGCGATGATTTCCTCACACATCTTCCGGTATTTCAACATCTGTCCGGTCAGTCGCTCTATCTCCCGGCTCTGTTCTCCGGTAAGCTTCTCTTTCTTCCACCGGGCAATCTGTTCGTCATAAACCCATGCTTCTTTCAGGTATTTTTTGTGATTTGTTATGGCCCGGTCCATTGTCATATCATCCATTACATGTGGCTTCTTTCTGGCCTCACACAGATTTTTGTAAAGATCTTCAAAATTCTGCACTTCCCCATCAATAATCGATGCAATCATAGCCATCATGCTTATTGGCTGCCAGTTCGGTAATTCATTTTTTTGCTTTCCCGGCTCTTCGCCATGCCTTTTACTTTGCTTTTTACTGTTCATCCTGAACCTCCTCTACACATATCGCGACACGAATGGTTAAATACTATCACAGGTTTTTGGTTTTTACAATATAAAGATACAATCCCTCAGAGGAATTGTATTTAAATCGGCCATATATCCTTTCCTGCCCCCGGCGACATCTTATTATACCGGCCATTGCATGCATACCCAACATCTCCAGCTGCTAACCCCGGCGATCTCGCTCCATCCAGACTCACTGTTGCTTTCTTTTAAGATATTCCATCTCAGACCGACGAAGACTGCTCCCTGCACCGGTCCAATATAACCCAGGAGAAGCAGGTTTTCCCGGCACAGCTCCGCAGATCCGAGCTATACAAAAATAGGAGCTGCTGCAGAAAAAATAGCATAAGCAGTGCTTTGCAGCATGCAGAGCATGATAAAAAATTTGCTGCAAGCGTAGTCAGGTCGAGCTATGCTATATAATTTTTATTGCAGTAGATATCCAGGTGAAGCAGCAAACCGTTATAGCTGGCAGCCCGCCCCCTACCCACCCTTCATAATTGTTCTATCAGATTATTACTGAACTTTACAGGTAATTTTTACTCCCGGCAGCCGCCCCGTGGCGAGCTTGTGACGCGGCCACAAACTTCGCCACCTGTCCCCCATCATGACCATTCTTT
>JBEHWO010000725.1:0-2389 GCA_040217695.1 Vulcanimicrobiota bacterium
TACTCACATCAGTAATAAAGGGATTATTCCGGGATGTTCCATCGCTTCAGATTCGACACAGCATATGCTATAATCTCTATAATAATTTTCAAAAGAATGTGAAGGAATTTTTTTATGAATATTTATGAATTTCTTAAGTCAATGGAAGATTTTTTTGCTGAAAGAATAGATAAACAGGCTATATTAAATCATCTGAAAAATTTTAAAGATGAGTTTATTACTATGGTAACAGAAAATAAATACGGGGAAAAATACGAAAAAGATATTATGGAAAAATCTATGGATGTGATTAATAATATATACATACTCCTGGATGATGATAAACCCATTCCGGACGATGAACTAAAAATGCATGTAGATACTCTTATAAAATTACATTTATTTCCCTGCGTTACAGGAACAGGTTCGGAAGAGGCAGGTGCTTCCGAGAAAAATTCCTCTGAAGGTGAAAGAGATGATTTTATGGAGGATTTTTCTCTCTTTGCTTCTGACGTTTCTTCGGAGAAAATTTCCTCTGAAGGTGAAGCAGATGATTTTATGAATGATTTTTCTCTGTTTGCTTCTGATGTTTCTTCCGAGAAAGTTTCCTCTGAAGGTGAAACAGATGATTTTATGAATGATTTTTCTCTGTTTGATTCTGATGTTTCTTCTGAGAAAATTTCCTCTGAAGGTGAAACAGAGACTTTAGAACTGGATATGGTAGAAGAACTTATAAAAAATGTTGCAAAATCTGCCTCTAAAGATGATTTTATAACGGAAAATTATATTAATATCAAAAAAAATGCTCTTCTTTTTCTGACAGATAGAACAGACAGGGAGAAGTTTGAAAAGATGCTAATGGATATAAAACACAGGGTGATAAAAACAAGAAAGGAATACGAAAAATCTTATCTCCTTGAAAATGAATGGACTGTAGAATCTGCGGCGGGAGACAGGCTTCTTATAGAAGGTATGAATGACTACGAAAAAGGACTTACTTTTCTTAAAGATAATTTAGATGAAAAAAATGAAGAAAAAATTAAAGCAGCTATTGATATGATTTATGAGGCAAACAAAAAACTTGTTCTTAACCAGTGTCTTGTAAAATATGTAGAAAATATTATATCTATGAGAGATAAAATGTCTCTCCTTAAAAGATTCCTGAAAGCTTGACTTGAAAATATACATATAAGCTCCCGTCACGCGTCACGGTTATAACCAGTGGAATATTTACCGTTATAAGCACCGAGAATTATGATTTACAGAAAGGACTGATATTATGGCAGGAGAAATAAAAACAAGAGATGATGCATATAAACTGCTCATGGACCATATAAAAACAGATTATATGATAAAACACTCTGTCGCAACTGAGGCGATAATGAAAGAACTGGCTAAAAAACTGAAGCAAAACGAGGCAAAATGGGGTATGGCAGGACTTCTTCACGATCTTGACTTTGAAGAAACAGAGGAAGATCCGAAAAAACATACACTTGTTACAGAAGATATTTTGAATGGCATGGGAGTGGACGGTGAAATTATTTACGCCATAAAAGCCCATAATGCGGAAGGTATAGGTATTGAAAGAAAAAGTGTTTTTGATTATGCACTGACATGTGCGGAATCTGTAACAGGACTTATTGTGGCCACTGCCCTTGTTTTACCTGATAAAAAACTTTCCTCCGTAACGGCAGAAGCTGTTATAAAGAAAATGAAGAAAAAGGATTTTGCCCGGAAAGTAAGCAGAGAAAGAATTAAGGATTGCGAAGGAGCAGGGCTTAAACTTGAAGAATTTATGTCTGCAGCAGTGAGTGCCCTGCAGGGTATCAGTGCTGAACTTGGACTTTAGCGGCTATTCAGAACATATGAAAATATTTACATTTTGTTAACAAAATTCTTAATCTATTAATGAGGTTTTATGATATATTAAAGCAAATAAAGAATTTATTGCTGAGTATGAACATTTATAGTGTAGTTCATAACAAATTACGGATAATCCGGGCGTAACGCGTAACGAAGCACTTAATTTCTAATAAGTTATGAAAGTAACTATAAATTCATTTCTATGAGGACTAAAGAGGAATGATGGAGGTTCATGTCAGTAATTTCAGGAGGTATGAATTAATGATTATAGGTGACAGCAGGGTCAACTCTGTATCTTTACAGAAAACCGGACAGGTTGTAAAAAAAGAGGAACCTTCGGAGCAGAAGGATGGTTTTGCTCAGAGCGCTCCTGAAGAAAAACCCGGTTACGGAGCAAATCTTCTTCAGTCAATAAAATACGGTGCGGCTAAAGGTATTGAAAAGGGTATGGAATGGGGGGCAGACATTGCATCACATATTGTACCGCAGAACTATGACCTTCTGAGTGCTCTCGGTATGCTTATGGTAGGCCCAATTTTTATGTTAC
>JBEHWO010000726.1:0-2383 GCA_040217695.1 Vulcanimicrobiota bacterium
AAGCTTTATTTTACGCCATTGAAAATCCCTATACAGTTAAAGTATTCAGCCACGCGTCACGCGTTACGCGTCACCCGTCACGTTTTTAATTATTTTCTGAAAAAAAATCTCATTATTAATTCGAATAATCCGGGTTTTCTGGATTTTTTCTTTTTCCCGCTTCCTTCAAGCGATACATCTATTTTCTCTATGGCTCTATCCATAAGTCTTTTCATTTCTATACTGAAAAGACCTTCTCTTTTTCTTGCTTTTATTAAAACATTGAGAGCTTTTTTATCTCCCATATGCTCAAGAGCGGTAATAGCAGATTTTTTTATAATTTTATCTTTATGTTTAAGATATTCTTCAAGACATTTCAGAGATTCTGCAGTTTTAAAATTGCCGAGAATTTCTATGGATGCAAGACGGACATCTCTATCCTTATCTTTTGTCTTCTTCACGAGAGCATCAATACAGAGAGGATCTTTTCTCTTTCCAAGAGAGATAACAGCAGTTTTACGACATATTGCAATTTTACTGTTCATCAAAATATCAATAAGAACTCCCGTAGCTTCACTATCGGATAATCTTTCTATCTCTTCTATGATTCCTATTTTCTTTTGAACATCTTCTGTTTTCTTGAATTCTTCTGCCTTGAAGTCAGATTTATTTATTTTATTTACCGAAAAAATCAGATTATCAGGTTTTTTCATCTCCGAGAGAGCTTTTTTTATTTCATCTTCCTGCTTTGCTTTACCTTCTTTCAAACTGATTTTTAAATCCTGAAGAGCTTTTTTCAGCTCCGCCGCAGAGGCAAACCTGTCTTCCGGCCTGATTTTAAGTGTACAGGCGATTATTCTGTCAAGATCATCGGAAATGTCAGGAACGAAATTTTTCATAGGTATATAGTTGAATACCTGCTGTATCTGGGCAGTGAGAGCAAAATACAGAGTGCCTCCAAGAGAGAAAATATCGCTCGATGGAGAAACTTTGCCGTGGAACTGTTCCGGTGCCATATATCCCATGGTGCCTATCTGTGTACGGGCAAAACCTTTCAGTTCTTCATACATGGGAAAGGCAATGCCGAAGTCTATTAAAACAACACTTCTGTCAATGTTTCTTATCATAATATTGGCAGGCTTCATGTCTCTGTAAATTATGGGAGGGTTATAATCATGAAGACATGACAGAACATCACATATTTCGATACCCCAGTCTATTACAATTTCCTGTGGAAGTCCCGGTGTTCCTGTTGTTTTCACCATACCTTCCAGATCCAGGCCTTCTATGAATTCCATTACGATATAGTGATTACCTTCAAACTGGAAATATTCCTGTATTTTCGGAACGCTGGTGAAATTAAGGTTTTGCAGCAGTTTGGCTTCTTTTATAAATTTATCCACTGCATAGTCTCTATCTTCATCGGTACTGGCCCGGGAAGGTCTGAGTTCTTTCAGAGCATAAATTTCATGTGATGTTTTATCTTCTGTCAGGTAAACAGCGCCCAGGTCTGTTACGGCCACAAGACCCATTATATTATATCTGCCAAGAAGAGTAGTATTTAAAGGTAGAGTTAAACTTTTCTCCGTTGAATTTTCTTCATAGTTTTTTTCTTCCCTGTTATTTTTCACATCACTGCCGGAACCACTCATAATTTTACCCCTTTTATTCTTAATATATAGCTCATAAACCATCAGAAAATTAATAATAACATTAATATTGATAAACTGCAAATCTGTTACTGATAATTCATAGCTAAATGCTCTTTACCCTGACACTGAAAATATAACTGACAAAGGGACTTAAAAAAGGAATCTCTGCTGTAATATATTATAATTATAAACTTTTTTTAAAAAATAAACAGTGAGGTTAGCTACATTAACAGTGAAGTTTGTCCGAATATATTTCATGTAGAAACACCTGTTCAATAAAAATCACAAACCCTGCAGATTACTGACCTGAGCATAAGCATGTAATGAAATCATTAGTCCCGGCACGAGTTACGCGTCACGAGAGCTTATATGTATTATTTATACTCACATCAGTATATGTCCGTCCAAAGAACATATTTGTAATAATTATATATACCCATATTTAGCTTTTTCTATACTCAGGATTGCAAGAAAAACAACTCCGGCAAATTGTTAGAACAATCACTATCCTCGCGTAAAGCGTTATACCATTTAGCTATCAACTATAGCGCTTTGCCTGCCTGGTGCTCCGGAGCAACGAAGTCCCCGAAGGGCAAAAAATATCACGGCAACACAAGTCTATTTGAATAGAATATAATGCAAAGTGGCATGATGTAAGTTTTAACAAATATGCCTGTTCCAGTTTAGATTTTTTTCGGAGGAGCGCCAGGCAGGCAAAGCCAGGAGATTTATAATACTAAAATTGATAGCGA
>JBEHWO010000727.1:0-2376 GCA_040217695.1 Vulcanimicrobiota bacterium
GGCCGGCTTCTGCTGTTACGGCGCAGACTAACCATACCTATGTCACAAACTCTCCAGGATAAGTTATATTTAAACTGATCCTTATATTTACTTGCCCTCCAACTTAAACAAAATAAAACTGGAGGTTAAGAATAATGAAACACTATTCAGAAGAGGATTTATTAAAATTTGCCTGCAAAAAATTAACATCAGAAAAAGACAGAGATATAGAAAAACATCTCTCAAAATGCCATTCCTGTCTAATGACTTATGATTTCTTATGGATGCAGCTTGGAATAAAATCTTATATAGAATATAAAAAATTTAAAACCGGCAAAAATACCAGAACCTGTTTATCCGATACTGAACTGAAATCTTACTTATCCGGCTGGACAAACAGTTGTGAAGAAGAAAAAATCAAAATTCATCTCCTTATCTGTAACGACTGTACAAAGAAATACCTGAAATTAAGCCAATGTCACAGAATTAAAAATCAATAGTAAAATTAAATCAACCCTGGAAATAAAACCAGAAAGGTGGTGAGCCATTAAAATAACTAATCCACTCGCCAAAGTGGATTAATTACTCAAAAACGGATGATCGAAAACTCAATCATCTTTGTATAAACATTACAATATTATTCTACTATAAAATGATTGATCTTTCAACATCCCTCCAAAAAATCCAAAAAAATTTAAAGGAGGACTTTCTATGTACTTTTCCATACCATCTCCGGCAGCAGAGCCGGAATCAAACCTGAAAACTGAACCATATGAACTGATATCAAAAACATTCTTCACAAAAGAAGATAAAGATTTTGTAGATTTCATCTGCACTTCCGACTCCTTTGCACCTATCAGAAACAATATCCTGTCCATATTCAAACCTGTAGACAGCCAGGCAGATATAAACCCGGAATTCGAGCTCATCATGACCTGCCTTGCCTGCAGAACTGCCCTTATGAAAAAACTCAGAGAAAATCCATCACTCCAGATAGATAACGAATATCTTTCTAAATACCTCTACAAATCGGCACAGAACAGAAAAAGACGAATTTTTTCAGAACTGGGAAAAGAACTGAAGAAAAAAATATCTCTCGAACTCCTAACAAATGAACCTTCCTGCAATGATTATGAAGCAAAATCCTTCTTCTACACCACCTCCTCAGAACTTGCCTCATACAGAGACGAAATTAACCACTCAGTCATAGAAGATATAGTAAAAAATCTAAAAAAACTTGCCAGACCTTCTGACCTGGAACTTCTGGAAATGAAAACTGTTGATGATTGTTCCTACAAAGAAATAGCTGAAAAATTAGGCATAACAGAAGGTACGGCAAGAAAGAGAAAATTCGACATAATAAAATATCTCCGTGAACTCATGGAATCTTGCTTAAACTTTACACGGAATGATTACCTTGCTTTAACTTCTATGGGTACACCGAAATATGCCAGAAAGAAGCAGACTAAAATTTTCTATATATAAAAATTTTCAAGGGCGGGGTAAAACCCTGCCCTTACTACCTCCGGAACAAACAAACAACTTGCCCCGAAAAAAATCTCGGTAACGAAACTCTCTTTCTCTGATAAAACCATATAGAAAGAGGTGTATATATGTCAGAACAACATATAAAAATTACAGATATATTAAAATATTTCTCATCGAAATTAGCTCCCCCGGAGAGAAAAAGCTTTGAAAATCACATCATAAAATGTTATAAATGTGCTGAATTTTACAGTAAATTCGAAAATAACTTTGATAATATTATGATAGATATTCTTGAAGAAGCTGTAATCTCTATGCCGGAAAACTTGAAACATAAAACCTTTATCCAGACCCTTATAGAACAGGTAAAAGACACCTGTGATTCTTAATTTTTCATAAAAACCTGTTAATTTTCCATAAATAACCCTTAATTTTACTTTCTTTGTAATTTTCACGTAACGAAACATCATTTTTTTGATAAAAAATAATGAAGAGCAAAAACGAATTTTCCAGAAAATAACAGTCCGTAACGTCAATGGCCTTCAGGCTGACTGATAGCCTGGATCTTTAGATCACATTGATTAGGGGGCTTTTAATAATAAGCAGAAGTTGTTCAGGTCATGACACCATAGAGTTCTCCACAGGCTCTATGCAACTGTCGTTAGTGGTTAAACTATGCTCCGTGAGGCAGTAGCAGTGCTGCTAACAATGGTGAACAGTAAATAGTGGATAAAGTGAATAAAAAGCCCTTCCATTCAACACTCACTATTCACTCTTCACTATACAAGCCCTTACAACAGCCCCGATGTGGACTTACTGGTTAAAAGTTCCAGAACAGTACTTGAGAGTAACTGTTAGAAAAACTTTTTTTATCTCAAATTTTATCAGGAGGTGAACAAAAAAATGAAAACC
>JBEHWO010000728.1:0-2375 GCA_040217695.1 Vulcanimicrobiota bacterium
TTATCTGGGGCAGTAAGTGGAAATATGAAAGAAAACAGGGAGGTATGATGGTAAATAAAACCTGTCCTGCATGCCTGAGAGAGGGAGTTTTCTTTGAGGTAATACCGAAAAAATATTTTACACTATATTAACGTATAGTACAGATAACAATAATATGTCAAGTTTTATTTGTAAGAAAAATAAAGATAATTCTGTTTTGAAGGCAAGTGCCGGGGTATTACTGAAAATAGGCATGGGAAAAAAGGCCCGGATAGTGTAGCTCCGCTCCAAGCATTTTGTTTGTGAGACGCTTGCTTCAGGAGGCGGGCTTTTCTATTTATAAGGGATTTATTTTTTTTGAATTTGCTTTCCGGATTTTTTTGATTGTTCTTTACAGTAATTTCTTAATTCTTCGGTTCTCTTATCATGACCATAACATGAGTTACAATATATAACGGTTAGCCCATCATAAAAAGTAATGACAAGACCACCAATTGTATTTAAAGAAGCTTTTTGTACCCCTGATGGAACAGGAAGAGATGGCACGCTCACTTTTTTATTTAACCAATCTACAGCTTTTTGTCTGGCTGTTTCTTCTCCAAATTGTTTTTGACAAGCATCATGATATCTATATATTATCAATAATTCTTTATCGTGACGGGACATTTTATCAGGCTTTGAAGTTATATTTGTTTTTTTACTATTAGATACTGGAGTTGCTTTTATAGTAAAGGGTTGTGTATTATCTGGCTTTTTATAACTCCACACTCTGACAGCTATAACAATTATACACAATATGGCTATTAATTCAATTAAACCTATATTTTTTCTCATAGATATAACCTCCCTACAGGATATTATATCATATAGAACTTCCTTTTTCCTTCATAATTTCTTCCAGTTCTTCTCTTGTAATCTTCATATCGTTAAGGATAATTTCTATTGCATCTTCTTCGTATTTTACTATGTCCTGAACATTACTAACTCCAATTATTTCTATTTCTCCTGTTTTCAGTTTTTTCTCATACTCTTCAAGAGTATATACCTGAATATCTTCTGTCCTATAATGAAATTCAAAGACTTTTTCATTGCGAATTATAGGAATATTTATTGAAAATTCTTTTTCGATAAGATTTTTAAATTTTTCCCATAGGTTCATAGTTGTAAATACCTCTCTTCTTTCTCAATGCCAGTCTCTTGTTTTCCCATACATCGGCATTTAGGGAGGATGTTTATATTCCGTTCCTCTTCTTGTCTATCATAAGCCTTTCTCTTGCCACCTCAATAGCTTCATATAATTTCTTCTGTAGTACCTCCCTGGGAGGAAGCTCTGTCAGATATTCCGCAACACGGATGCCGCTCTGTTCCAGTTGTAAAAGTTCTATATGTTCTACAGATTTACCGGCACACAGGATGAGCCCCAGCGGAGCTTCTTCCCATGGTTGCCGTTCATACTTATCAAGCCATCTCAGGTATAATTCCATCTGACCTTTGTCTGCTGCTTTAAATTTACCGAGTTTCAAATCTATGGCTATCAGTCGTCTTAATCTCCGATTATAAAAGAGAAGGTCAATGTAATAATCTTCATTATCAATGGTTATTCTCTTCTGTCTGGCAATAAAAGCAAAATCTCTTCCAAGCTCCATAAGGAAATCTTCTATCTCTCTGAGTATGGCGCTTTCCAGGTCATGTTCGCTGTATGTATCAGTAAGGCCAAGGAAATCCAGCATATAAGGGTCACGGAAGATAAGGTCAGGAGACATCCGTTCTGTTTCTTTAAGAGCAGTTAACTCTTGTTTAATTAACTCTTCAGTTTTTTTGCTTATGGCTGTTCGTTCATATAACATACCCTGGATTTTCTTGTTGAGGATACGAACACTCCATCGTTCAATCTGACACATCTGAGTATAGAAATCCCGTGATAACGGGTCGTTCAGGTATATCAACTGGCAGAAATGGGACCAGCTTAATTGTCCAGACACTGTCTGGACAATCTTGTTATCAGGAAAAACCTCTGAGAAACGCACCATATTAAACAGATTAGTCCTGCTGAACCCCTGCCCGTATTCCTGTATCAATCTTATAGATAATTTTTCTAGTACCTGTTTCCCATATTCAGCCCTTTCCTGTCCCAGTATGTCTTTCCTTATTCTCTCTCCGATCTGCCAGTAGAGCATAACCATTTCAGAATTAACAGACAGGGCCACTCTGGTTCTGGAAGATTCAATAAGAGACTTAATATCGTTAAAGAGATTATCCGGAGCTGAATTGGTTGTTATAGACATTAAATCTTCTTTATTTTTCTCTTTTTTTCCCATATAAATACCTCTTGTTTTTTCTATATGAAATGGTAATGAGGAACTATTTTTTTATATATTATACCACATTCCCGGAAG
>JBEHWO010000729.1:0-2345 GCA_040217695.1 Vulcanimicrobiota bacterium
CAGGGTTTCCTGTTGCCGGGTGAGTGGTTTGAACAGGAGGTTTTTCTGTTAAATTAAAAGTGCCGAGTCCTCTTATTTCGGATCTGCCGGTAAATACAATATCGTCTGCAATAATGTCTATGACTCTTTGCAGGAATTTTCTGCCTGTTCTTTGCGGCAGTCCGAGTTCTTTTGATATTTTGTCTGCAATAGTTTTCTGTGTATGTCCCATAAATGAATATTTCGATAGGCTTTATGTAAAATCCTTTGATATAGAAAGATTGGAGGTTTGTTATGAAGAGGCAAAAAAACTGGATGGAAGAGGCTAAAAAAGCTCTTGGTTCTATTAATTCCGGGCAGGATGAATGGCTCAGAAAGAATGTTGATGTAGATTGTTCTGATATCAGGAAAATGACTACAAAGGAAATAAAGGAGAGATTTCCCGGCAGATTGAAGCCGGTACAGAATCCGCAGAATCCGAATGAACAAAATAATCAGGATAAAGGTGTAAATGATGCCAGATTAATAAGGACTTTTATCTGGCAGTCTTATCTGATGATAAAGTCTGATGAACTTGAATCCATGAAGGGCAATATGAGAACTTTCTGGTATAGAGAACTCGGGCCTTTTCTTAAGTATCACGGACTTTATGAAGAGGACAGGTTTGAAGGTGAGAAATTGCCTATTGAAGTTGCAAAAATTATAGAGGATTTTCGTGATGATGAAGCCAGAGCGATGGAATTTGAAAGAGTTTTTAAAGGTCAGGGGCGTGAACTTTATCTGCTGGATAAGATGAGTAAAAGTTTTGATGAGTTTGTTTTGCGTGGTTTTTTCCGTTTTCAGGATGAGTTTGAATTTCAGGACCCCAGGGAAGCTTTCAGGATAATAGGTGTTAAAAGACCGAGATATATATTTTTTACCGAGAAAGAAGGTTTATTCTGGTTCTGTAAGGAGATTGCTAAAACTTATGGCATTTCTGCGGTGGCCTCTCATGGTGAGCCAGGATATCTGACTATGGAATATTTTGCTGATGCTCTTAAGGCTAAAGGTGTAAGGAATGTTGAGATAGGTGCCCTTACGGACTATGACCCGTGGGGCTATAATATAGCCAGAACTTTTGGTAAGAAGATGGAAACCTCTATTTTCGGATTTGGCGTTAATCCTACTTATTTGACAACTCTTGACTTTTTCACTGCTTATACTATAGAACATAAGAAAAGATTTCTTGGTAATGTGAGTGATTCTAAGTTGACTCAGGTTGAGGAGTGGGTGGAAAAAACAGGTGGAATTCATGGAGAACAATATGGAATACATGTTGATAATGCAGAAATGGAAGAGGTCAGAAAGGCTATTAAGAACTGGTTGAAGCAGGTTGGTAAAAAACCATGGAAACTGTGAGAAACAGGACAGGTGTCATGGTTATCTGATTTAGTGCCGGAACAGTAGTATTTTAGTTGATTACCGGAGTACTCTGGTCTGGTATTCTGTTGTAATCTCTCTGATTACCGGAGTACTCAGGGTGAAAGACAGTAACATGAGACTTATAGTAGATCTGTCATGGCATTATCATGGTGCTGAATATTCAAGTATTTCGGCTGAGTACTCCGGTAAAATTGGTCTGAGTACTGAGTAATCATGGTAAAAGACAGGATAGAACAGGTGCATGAGAATTTTATTACATCTAACAGGACATTATTATAATTTTATGCAATGGAAAAAATAGGAGGCTATAATAATGAGTTTTATGGAGGAAGAACAAGATTTATTAGAAGAAGAAAATGCTGAATTTATTAAAGAATATTATAAATTTAAATTAGAGAAAAAAAATTGTCTATGCCATGAGAAAGCGAAACATTGCCAATATCTTCCTTATTTACCTAATATAAAAAGTGAAATAAATAAAGTAAAAGAGTCTTTTTGTGATGAAGAACTGAAGAAAATCGAATTGGAATTAGAGGAGAAAGGAAGAGAAGAAAGAGAGAAAAAAATTGACTATGAACAAAAGAAAATTGAAGATAAGCAAAAGAACAAAATCCTTATAAATGCCCTTATAGAAAAGCTCAGTGATAAAAATATGATGAAAGAGGCTATAAAAGAATTAGGGAATTCTATGGATAGTTCTGCTGTAGAACCACTTATAAAAACACTTATAAATAATGATCGGGACATAAGGTATATAACTGTTGAATCTCTACGTAAAATACAAGATAAAAGAACATTTTTTTACTTAGAGCGTGTCGGAAAAATCCTAGCCTACCGATAAAATTTCGTAAAATTCCTTTCTCACTTATTGGTTATTTTCTACTATTTAGACCTTTAATAAATATTACATTATTCATTTTTTGATAATTTTACAAATTATACTA
>JBEHWO010000730.1:0-2339 GCA_040217695.1 Vulcanimicrobiota bacterium
GGAATAAAAACAGAGCTACCACAGCACCCAAGCAAAAGCCCTCCGAGCAGGCCCACTATAATTCCCAGGACAACCTTCTTATGAGTCCAGGGCACGGCATCGCCGGACGGAACCGGCACAGGTGGAGCCGGAGGATGAGGCTCCGGCGGATGCGGAGGCTGCGGATCTGGATGTGGGACCGGCTCAGGCGGCTCTGGCACATCATCATAAATTATACTCCCTGTCTCCCTCTCCTTCGCTGCCAGTTCCAGAAGATATTTTCTATCCTTTTCAGACAATTCCAGAACCTTACTGATACTCTTCAGTGTCTCATCATTAGGCGTAGTATCACGTTTATCCGAAATAAGCTTATAGACATAACGCTCAGTCAGGCCAGCTTGCTCGGCAAAATCTTTAATTGTTAAACCTTTCTCTTTGATCTTAATCTTCAAGAAAGAGCTTATTAAACTTAACTTCTGACGATCATCTTCCAAACACATCTATTTACCCCTATCTTACCTTCAGAACAGGTATCAGGCAATTTTAATACACCTGTTCTGACCTGTCTTCACCCTGTCTTGCTCTTAAGACAGGTATCATGCGATTCTCACGCACCTGTCCTGACCTGTCTTATACCCTGTCTTACTACCAGGACAGGTATAAAAAAACTTTATTCCTCTTTTGGTTTTGGTTCTGTCAGCTTAACGCCGAACACCTTTGAAGTAGCAATAGCAAACCATTTGCCATCTGGAAGCAGATAACTTATTACTTCAGGAACAGGGACTTCCTCTTTTATAACGGGCTCAGTACCACCGGGAAGAGTAACACCTTTAGAAAGAAGAGGAATAAGAGGCTTTGCAGTATCCATAATTACTTTTACATCATCTTTAACCTGAAGAGCTGCACCTTCTTCAGCCTGTTTTTTTGTGCCAGCATGATTGGTTCTGGTAATGGGGCCCAATTTTATGATCCAGTCCAGATCTCCTATAGTCATAGAAATAACCTCCCTTTTAGATATAATCAAAGAAACTTCTCCCCTATTCCACTTATTTTTTAAAGATTCCTTCTAAACCGGCAAAAGCAGGAAACTTTCTTAACCTGTGGAATATATGAGAAAATAGAGCAGGTGAAGATGTCTTGTTATAAGGCAATTCACCTGCTTTATTATTTTTATCAGGAGGATAATTTTATGAGCAGTAATAATGGATTAGTAACAGTAAAAGAAGCTGCGGAAATATATAAATTACATATTTCAACTATATATAATGCAATTAAAGCAAATCGAATCGATATCGAATCTACATCGAATGGAAATAGAATAATAAAAAAATTAAAAAAGGCAGATATAGAAAGAGTTTTTAGAATATCAAATAAAACTCAATTCGATATCGAATCGATATCAAATAACACTCGATTCGATATCGAATCTGAATTAAATAAAAATAATGTAAATCTAGGTTCTACCCCGAACAAAACTCAATTCGATATCGAATCTAAATCGAATGAAAATAGACTCGACATCGAATCGATATCGAATCTCATTCAAAAAAGTATAGATAATTATTTCGAGACAAAACAAACACAGTTAATGAAACCTATTGAAGAACAAGCTCTTTATAGACTCGGAGGACTTGAAAAAGAGAATATATTCCTGAGACAAAAAGTAGAAACACTTATCCAAGAGCTAGAACAATATAAAGCCTTACCCTGGCAAATAGAAGAAAGAGACGAAGAAATAAAATCACTAGAAGCAAAGTTAAAAGAAGAAAAAGAAATTCTTAAAGGACAAATGTTAGAGGAAAAAAAAGAGGCTTTAAAAAAAATAGAAGAAGAAAAAGAAGAAATTCTTAAAGTATATGAAGCAAAACTTCAAGAAGCAGAAGCAAAACAAATTGAAATTTCTGAAGCCTGGAAGAAAGAACTGGAACAAGCCAAAAGACCATGGTACAAATTTTGGTAAATATGGAGGCTAAATTATATGGAAAGAGATATAACATGTATTCCTATTGAAACAGAAGAAGAAGAAGAAATTTTCCCACTTTATAATGAAAAAACAATAAACCTTCTAAACTATCTGTATTTCCTGACTAACATTGAGCAAAGCTAAAACGGAGAGGAATAAAATATAATTTCAAAGCTCGGCCCCGCCGGTCTCGCCGGCCATAGTAAAAATTACCCTCCCAATTCCCTACTGACAAACTGTAATGTGAAAAAAGAAACAAACTTTTATCTTGAAATTTTTATTAGAAAATTGAGTTATATTTTTTATTAATTCTTCTCTTTAAAAAAAACAACAAAAAAAATGGGGGTAGGGGGATATTTGTTGTTCTTAAATATGTCTTAAATATATGTCTTAAATA
>JBEHWO010000731.1:0-2330 GCA_040217695.1 Vulcanimicrobiota bacterium
GTGACGGAAGGCTTCAGCATGGAGGAATTTATTTCATGGAAGAAGGTAAATACAAAGGTCTTCCCTATCATAGACTTCACAGAGGAGACCCTTTAAAGCTTCCTTCTGTTGAATATGAAAAAATTCCTGCAGTGACAGGGGCTTTCATGTTCTGTAGAAGAGATGATTTTATAAAGGTCGGGAACTTTGACGAACACTATAAAGAAGAAGCACAGGATGTAGATTTATGTCTTAAATTAAGGCGTAAAGGCAAAGAAATCTTCTTTTTAAATACAGACGGTATAATTCATCTTGAAAACGGTACAAGAGCTAAAGGAAGCGAAAACTGTGATGACAGGGAGTATTTTCTCTGGAAGTGGATGTCTTTTCTGGAAGGAACAATACTGGAAAAAAAGATCAATCACATCTTATTAAACAGTTAGGAATTTAACGATGAAACTACTTATATTAACCCGTTTTTTTAAAAAAGGCTATGGAGTAGGACTGGTTATAAAAAAACAGATAGAGGGTCTGAGCATTAATAATGAGGTTTATATAGCTACAGATGATGAAATTACATCAGAAAATGCAAGTAAGATAAATCTGGATTATTCAATGGTAAGAGAAACAATTAACAGAGTAAAACCTGATGCTGTAATAGTTCATACCCCTCCATACTATGAACATGTGGCTCAATTCAATGATTACCCTGTCATTAAAATAGCCTTTGATCATGGAGAACCATTCCCGGGTTTCTTCAGAGATGATATTAAAGAAAGAGAAAAAATTAACATGCAAAAATATCTTGCATTTATGGAATTTCACATTCATATAAGTATTTCGGAATTCATAAAAAAATCTTCTAACATTAAATCCTCAATAGTAATTTACAATGGAGCAGACCATATTCACAGAGAAGAAAACACTGCACAAATGGATATAAGAAAAAATCTGGGAATAGATGAGAAAAGTTTTCTTATTACAACTCTATCACGCATAGGTTCAGGCGAAAATTATTATAAAGGCTTCGATTTTCTTATAGAGATAAAAAGGAGAACCCTTGAACTAATTACAGAAAAAGATATATATTTCCTTGTTATAGGTCATGTTACTCCTGACGGTGAACCTGTAAAAGAAAAATTACTTTCGTCAAATTTTTATGTCCTCGAAAATGTAAGTGAAGACGTAAAATATGATATTCTTTCTCAGAGTAATATATTTATTTCTCCAAGCCTCTGGGAAGGTTTCAATCTTCCTGTTGTGGAAGCACAGTATCTGGGAGTGCCTTCACTGGCATTTTCCGTTGCAGCACACCCGGAGGTATGTCCTTTTCACTTCAGTAATATAAATGAAATGACTGAATATATTATTTCTCTTTATAAAGACAGAGAACTGCTCAAATGGTGTGGGAGAACCTGTTCTGATTATGTAAAAAAGAAATTTACCTGGAAGAATAATATATTAAAACTGGAAAAATTACTGAATAATGTATGGGAAAAAAAAGAGGATATTGTTAAAATAAAATATTTAGATAATGAGAGAACATCAGACAATTACCATAATAAAAAAATAATAGACGATCATATAAAAAGAACAGGACTCAATGCAGAAGTCCAGAAAGGGTTATTGCCAGAAACCTATAGAGTAAAATTCAATCTTAAAAAACATCACCTTATATCTATTATAATACCGAATAAAAATCATGTGGAAGATCTCAGCACATGTGTAAATTCAATAAAAAAATCTGATTACAAAAATTTCGAAATAATTATAGTTGAAAACGGCAGTTCGGAAGAGAATATTTTCAATTATTACGAGGAATTAAAAAAGACAGAATATATAAAAATTATTGAATGGAATAAAGGAATATTTAATTATTCGGCTATAAATAATTTTGCTGTTCCCTATGCCAGAGGAGATGTAATTCTATTTTTGAACAATGATACAGAAGTGATCAATGCCGGATGGCTTACATCTATGGTTGAATATGCTATGAGAAAAGAAGTGGGAGCAGTAGGAGCAAAATTATATTTCCCTGATAATACTGTACAGCATGGAGGCGTTATTATTGGTATTAACGGAGTGGCAGGCCATGCTCACAGGAATTTTCCTCATGACAGTCCGGGATATTTCGGGAGATTAAAAATAATTCAAAATGTAAGTGCCGTTACAGCGGCATGTCTTATGATAAGAAAAGAAGTCTTCAATGAAGTGAAGGGGTTTGACGAAGATTATGCAGTATCCTTCAATGATATAGACTTCTGTATGAAAATAAGAAAAAAAGGATATCTTATTGTATGGACACCCTATGCGGAATTATATCATCATGAACTAAAGACAAGAGGGACAGA
>JBEHWO010000732.1:0-2323 GCA_040217695.1 Vulcanimicrobiota bacterium
GTGACGCGTAACGCGTGACGCGTGACAGGAGGAAGACATTTATTAAATGCTTATGCTCAGGTCAGTAATTTTATAAATTATTCAGTGACAGGTGAGATGTGAATTTTTACTTCCCACTTTTCACTGTAAACGCTAATAACAGGACCATCTTCACAATGTTACTCTATTTAATTTATTTAGGAATAGAATTTTTTTAAATGCTTATGCTCTGGTAAGTAAAATGACATAATTTAATACTGCAAAATGTTTGCCAGAATATTTTATATTGAGAATAATAAAAATTGAGGCTTCTATGAAATAGATTTTGCCGGAGTTGTTTTTTTTTGCAGTCCTGAATACCGGGCAGTGAATGGTGAGTAAAAAAATCTGAATTGCTCACTTCTGTCCTGTAAAAACTGTGGCGTTTATTAAAAACTGTGGCATTTGTTCTACCGAACTGTGGATGAATTGATAATTTTATGTTGTAGTATATAATTGAAGAATGCAAATTTATTAATTGTCTCTTTCCTCGCGTCACGCGTCACGCGTTACGCGTCACGATTATATGATTATTTTTTTACAACCCCGGAGTGGGGCATGTTACGAATAATTATATAATTTCACCCTCCTGTTCCAGAGGAATATTATATTTTTTCATCTTGCGATATATGGTTTTTCTGTCCATACCAAGCAGCCTTGCAGCTTTTGCTTTTTTCCATCTGGTTTTTTTCAGAACTTCTTTGAGTTTCATTGCTTCATCAATGGTTTTACAGCTCTTTTCACTCAAGGTAAATTTTTTTAATTCATCGGGAAGGTCGTTTACTGTGATAACAGGCTGTCCGGTTATGATAAAGGCATGTTCTATTGCATGTTCAAGTTCTCTTATGTTACCCGGCCATTGATAGGTCATGAATATTTTTTCCACATTCTGTGAAATGCCTGTAATGGTTTTATTAAATTCCATGTTGTACTTTTTGATAAAATGTTCTACCAGCAGGGGTATATCTTCCCGTCTTTCTCTCAGTGGTGTCAGTTTGATTTCTGCAACCTTGATGCGATAATAGAGATCTTCTCTGAAATTTCCTTCTCTGACTTTTCTGGCTATATCCTGATTGGTAGAAGCTATAACCCTGGCATCGACTTTTACGGTTTTTGTAGAACCTACGGGAACAAATTCTTTTTCCTGAAGAAATCTCAATAAACGTAATTGCATGGCAGGAGTTATATCACCTATTTCATCCAGGAATATTGTGCCTCTATGGGCTTTTTCAAACCATCCTGTTTTATCTTTAATTGCACCGGTAAAAGCCCCTTTTACATGTCCGAATAGTTCACTTTCCAGGAGATTTTCCGGCAGAGCTGCACAGTTTACCTTCACAAGAGGATTGTTTTTTCTGTTCCCTTTATAATGAATGGCTTCTGCAACAAGTTCTTTACCTGTACCGCTTTCTCCCGTAATAAGTACCGTAGAGGGAATACTGGCAAGCTTTTCCAGAAAAGAATATATTTCCTGCATTTTTTTACTTTTACCTGTAATATTATAATACTGACCTCTTTTTTGAAGCATACGGTCTGTTTCTACCAGTTCTGTTTCATCCCTTATTACCATGACTGCACCGCTGTCTTCATTATCTCCGTTTATTAAAGGAGTAATAGTAACGGTAACTATCTGAGAAGGACGGTTATTGCAGTTGCATTCAATCCGGTATAATTCCGAAGTTTCTTTTGTTTTAAGAGTTTTTTTCAGAGCTTTCAGGCACTCTTTACTGTTACAATCTGTGTTTTTTAAAGATTTCACCGGGGAAACAGAAAAGATAGAACATATAGCTTTTGCCGCTTCGTTACATTCAATAACATTCAGGTTTTTATCTATAGAAATGATTCCGTCTTTTATGCTGGAAAATATGGCATCAAGGTTTTTGCGATATTCGTTTAATTTCGCTTCGGTTCTCTGTCTTTCCAGGAGGTTTACGAAAATTTCTCCTGCCATATTTAATATTCTTATATCGCTTTCCTGCCAGATTTTTTCCTTTCTTTCCATAAGAAAACCAAGTGTACCTATGAGTTTTTTCCCGATATAAAGAGGAACGGAAAGGAAAGATTTTACTCTGCTTTTTTCCCAGAATTCTTTCAGAGCCTGTTCTTTAAGGGGTAATTCCGACGGATTGCTGGCATAAACAGGTTTCAGATCTCTTATTATACCGGTCGCCCAGAAATAGGGCTTCAGGGATATATCCAGAAACTTCTGTACCATTGGTTCAAACCCCTGTCTGTACCATTCGTAACCTTTAACAGTTTCCGTTCTGTCACCTGAATAGAAGTAAAGAAACGACCGGTCTACGTC
>JBEHWO010000733.1:0-2296 GCA_040217695.1 Vulcanimicrobiota bacterium
AAGACTTAAATCAGGATACACTTCCATCATATAAAGAAAATCATGTTTTGAAATGACATAAAGTTCGGCTTTTTCAGAAGATACCTTTGCAGATAAACTCCTGGAAGTATCTGAGATCACTCCCATTTCACCGAAGACATCTCCATCTGCAAGAATTGAAATTTCCCTTATATTTCCGCTATTCTGCTTATATATATTTACGTTACCTGTTTTAATTATATAAACATTATCTGCCATGTCGCCTTCATTGAATAAAACAGTATTCCAGTAATACTTTTTCAATTTAATCCTGGAAGAAATTCTTTCCATATCCGTAACGGATAGAACTTTTAAAAGAGGTATAGTACCGGGTAAATCTGATTTCTTTTTAATAATAATCTCTCTGGAAACAGAATAATCTCTGAGATAATTAATAAGCCTGACTGTTGCCCGGTCAAGACGATTGCAGAGAATTTTTGTAAGATTGGTAATTAACACAGGATAACGTTCTAACATATAAAAAAAATCACTTTTAGAAATCACATATATGTCGGATTTTTCAGAAGTTACCATGGCGGAAAGGGATCTATCTCCGTCTGAAATGACTCCCAGTTCACCGAACATGTCGCCTTTATCCAGAGTAACAAAATCCCTTGTATCATTATATATTTTTACAGTACCTGATTTAATTATAAAGACTTCTTCAGAAGAGTCACCTTCTCTGAAGAGAACGAAATTTCTGTCATATCTTTTCATTTTAATTCTGGAGGACATTTTCTCTATTTCTGCTCCCGAAAGAACGTTAAAGAAAGGAATTAAACCGAGTATTGCAGATTTTCTTCCCTGTCTGTTCAGTTCATCTTTAAGGGAAGAAGCTTTTATAAAGGGATAACCCATGGACAGATAAGATTCACTCATACTGTCTCCGTCATATTGATTGAATTTTCTCATAAGCACTTCGAAACGTATCCTGTTACAGGCACTTTGATAAAGTAGCTCAGATGCCTTATCGAGGCGGGTTTTATCACTGTCTTCAAAATAACGTTCTATTTCCGAACACTGTTCTATGGCAGACAGAAGTTCACATTCTCTGTAAGAACATAATTTTTCTTTAAAATAATCCAGAAATTCTTTCTGAACATGATTTTTTGCAGCAAACAATTTATCTTCTTTCTTTAATCTGTAAAAATCCTGTAGCTCTGTCAGAGAAATTTCCTTCTGAGTCTTATTTGCCTTTTTAAACTGTTCAGTCAATATAATATTTGTCCTGTGATTGAGTCCTGAAATAATAGATGCAGAGCCTTTTATTGATGTCAAAGCCAGACGGAGAGCCTCTTTATTCACATAATAATCCAGGAATTCAAAATAGCCGGAAGGACAGGAAATACTTATAAGATCTTTCAACAACTTACCTTTTTCTAAAAGACTCTCCCCTGTTTTTTCAATACATGCTGCCAGACAATCTCTGTCTCCAGGCAATCTATCGGGAAAAACAGGCAATAGTTCTCTCCCTGTATCTTTGAAATCCGAAATATTATTCTTCAGATAATTCCTTATATTTAATACATGACGTTTTAAGGATTGAATATAATAGTCAGAATCTTCCTTATCTCTCAATTTATCGACAGCTTCATTTATATACCATAAAGAAGAGGCTTTTTTCATTTCACACATCCTTTCCCGCATATTAACTCGATAATTTTTAAATCCAGAAGACCTGTCCGCAGTTTTTCAAGGCCTTCAGTTCCTGATATTATGTCTTCCTTTGCCACTGCTCTTTCCATCACCTCCAGTGCTTCTTCCAGGTTATCAAGTCCTTCCTGAAACAGATCGGTAAAACCTTCCATTGCGACCGAGCTATCTGAAGAAGAAAACAGTTCTTCCAGTTCTCCGTCCTGTATGTCATAAATAATATCTCTCAATTCATCAAGATACCTGTATAGTTCATCTTCATTGCCGGTAAATCCCTCTTTAACAAGATCTTCAAGTCCTCTGTAAAGTGAAGAAGACAGGGCAAGTTTTTCTGCTTCATACATGAGGAAATCTTCTTCACTTAAAGGGGTAAATCTTCTGAACAATTCTATTTCTCCATAGATTTCATTTAAAAGAGGAGTAATCTGGCTGTTAATCTCTTCTATCTCATCGAGACAAAAATCTTTATCAGAACTTTCATAATCTAAAATATTCTCATTTATCAGGTCAAAGAGTTCTGCCGCCTTTTCGGAACAGCTCTTTATTTTATCAAAGTCCGGCAGGTCATCTCTGAAATCATCAATTATTTTCTTTATATAATCGGAAGTAAAATCACTTCTGCCAT
>JBEHWO010000734.1:0-2291 GCA_040217695.1 Vulcanimicrobiota bacterium
AAGGAACAGACTATCAGAACGGCCAGATGAAAGGCTTTGATAGTGTAAAAGAATTTGTCAAAATCAGAGATAATTTTACCTGTCATTATAAAGACTTCAGACCTGATATTATCTGTAATGACACTCTGGTTGTAGATCACATAATTCCTAAAAGCAAAGGGGGAACAGAAAGACCTGATAACCTTATTACAACCTGCGAGAATCATAATATCAAAAAAAGTAACCTCTCTTATAAAGAATTTACCGGTAAGAAAAGACCTGCTGCTGTATCTCTTAAAGAGACTCCTTTTATGAATATACTTAAAGATTATCTTCTTCCACGGATACAACATATTGCACCTGCACGATACACTTTCGGATTATACACAAGAAGAAAGAGAAAAGAATGGTCTTTAGAAAAATCTCACTTAAATGACTCTATTGCCATTACAGGTATAAAACCTGTAACATACAATGATACTGTTTATTCTATAAGACAGGTAAGAAAGAAGAAGAGGAGTCTTCACGAAGAAATCCCAAGAAAGGGAAGAAGTAAAACAAATAGAAGCTCAAAGAGAAATAGAAAAAATATCAAATCAATAGAACACAAAGGCTTCAGGTGGTCTTTATGGGATAAGGTATATATATCTGAACTTGACAGAACAGGTTTTATTTCAGGATTTACTAATAAATGGGCATATATTCAGGATATAGATGGCTCTTATTTGCAGACCAGCGGAAAATACAAACAGAGCAATCCTGCAAAAATAAAGCTTATCTGCAGAAATAATAATTATATTTATATGGAGAATAAATCCAATCACAGAAAGGATTCCCCATTCATCTCCACCTGAGCTGTAGACGCTACAGGTGGAGAATTCTGGGGTCATTAAGTTAAACTTTTAAGACAAAAGGGTTCTATAAGATATTATGGTAAATCTGACTGTAATGATTTAATTCGAGTCGATTATCATGGGACAAAGGAAGTTCCTAAAGGCACCTGTCAGGCCATATTGAAGACAGCAGGTTTAAAAAAATAATTCAATGGAGGATGATAAAAAATGATTGAACTGGAATATTCTTTAATAATCGAAGCAACAGAAGAACCGGATTACTTTGGTTTTTATTCTACAGAGTTAAAAGGGTTCACAGGAATAGGCCATTCTATTGAGGATTGTATTTATAAAGCAAAATGGGGAATGAAAGAACATATAAGCCTGTTGAAAGAAAAAGGGATGCCCGTACCTCATAAAAATCCTGATCCGAAAATTATTATTCAGAATCAACAGGAAACAGAAATAGCAGCATAATGGCCGTCCGAAGTCTCTTCTCATACAACAGAAAGACCGGCAAAATCTGCCAGTGGAGAAAATTTTTTATAAAAGATCAACTTATTTCCTCAATAATCCTGAAAATCTTCTAATCCCGAAAATCATGGTTCTGACATTTAATTATAAAACAGAAAGACCGATACAATCTGCCTTAGATCTTTTTGAAAAATCTTAAGCCAATAATTTCTCCACAAAATACCTCTCCGGCACCAGCCCGGAAACTTTATATTTATATCTGTTCAAATTCTTTCTGGAAACCCTCCCTCTGTGCTGTAACACTCCCACTATAATCCCGCTGTTAATCTTCAGTTCCTGTCTCTTCACCTGTCTTTTCCAGCTTACGAAGTAAATAATTATTCTGGAGATTAAGCCAGTAATCGGCAGACTGGCCGAAATCTTTACCGGGAAGTCTGGCCGTTTCTATTGTAATTGACTGTTTATTATTTATCAGTTTACTTACAGTCTCTGGAGAAACTTCAGGAGAATATCTATTTTTAAATCCCTGCAATCTTTCAAAATTAAGAGAAGGTTTTTTCTACAGATCATGAATATCTTTAGCTGCTTCAAGTTCTGAAATTCTCATGAAAAATTTCTTGAGAATATTTGTCTGAAGCTTATATGTTTTACTCCTGCCTTTTTCATACAGTCAAGCGTTGATTGCTGGAGCATTACTTACTCGACTGAGATTCGTGGGGGGGCCGGGGTAAACTCATATATGTCTCCCTTTTTGCTTCTTGTTTTCCTCAGAAATTTAACCATATATTCCTCTTCTCCTAATTGTTTGTTTAAATATGTTCTTATATTATTTAATTCCTCTTCTTTCCTGATAATTGTCTCAATTCTTTCCCCTCTTTCAAGGGACTCAAAAATCTTTACTTCTTCCTTCTGTTTTTTTACTTTTTCTTTTTTTATTTTATGTTCAAAATATTCATATTCATCTTCTCTTTCTGTTTCCAGACATTTTTTACAATATACTTCAGG
>JBEHWO010000735.1:0-2290 GCA_040217695.1 Vulcanimicrobiota bacterium
ATTGTTTTCCCTCCTACCGGCTTGGTAGGAATAGTATTAGGATCATTCGGGTCAGGTGGATATTCAAGTTTAAGTGTTGCTGTGATAGTTGCCTGTCTTGCTAATTCTGCTCCGGGATCAATATCCGGATAAATTGTGTTAGGATCTGCCTTTAGACTAAAATCATAATGTCCAAGATCCAGATCGACTTTATTATATCCGACTTCTATATTTATTTTCTTTTCAGAAGTCGATAAGAGATGGTCTGATGATGGGCGATCTGTAGAAATTATATCATAAGCACTTGCTCTGACAATTACTTTTGTAGCCGGAATAAAATCAATTTTAGCTTCTTTTTTCGATTTTGGAATAGTAGCAGTAAGTGGAGTAGTAAAAGAATTACCATTTATATCAAGCACGTCAATGTATATTAATTCTGTACCGGGAATCATAGACGAAATGATACTTTTTTGTTCCTTATTTGTTTTTTCATTTTGTGGCCATTCTACTTTAATAATAATGTAGCCGGTGGCCGATAGGTCATTTGAAATTGGAGTAGAGATAGAGGATGGTTGAGTTACTCCGTCTCCTCCTCCGCAGGATGATATAGTAAGGGAACAGATTATTAATAGTATTAATATAAGATAATTTCTCATTAGTGATATAGCCTCCTTATTTTATTATTGCGATAACACATAATATTTTTTGGCATTTTTTATCCTATTTCTTTATGAATTTTATTGATTATTTATTTTGTTTTTCTATAATACATTTTTTGACAAATTCTCTTATTGCATTATTCCCAGCACAGTCTAAAGGTGTAAGGCCACTTTTATTTTTAACATTAATATCAGCACCTCTAGCAATAAATAATTCTATAAGTCTCTTATTATTACATATAACAGACATATGTAAAGGTGTTAAATCATAATAATTTCTGGCATTAATATCAGCACCGTGAGATATAAGTAATTCGGCCACTTCATATGTTGCTGCAAAAAATAAAGGAGTGTATCCAAATTTATCTTTAGCATTAACATCAGCACCTTTATCAATAAGTGACTGTACATACTCTTTATCATTCATTTCTACTGCTACATGCAAGTATGTTCTACCATCGGGAGGCTTCAATCTTAAACTTATTTTCCTTATTTTACTTCCATTGGAAAATTCTACCCAGATATTACCTCCATCTGTATCATTTATTATGGAGGCATTTATTATTCCTTCAGGTCTGGGAGGGTTATCTAATTCTCCATATAACCACTTTAATGTCTTTTCAAAAGCTTTTTCCATACCTAATTCCTTTTCCCATATATTATATTGATATATTACGTTTGAAATTTTACGGTCATAAAAAGGATCTGTAGGAGGGCGACAGGTTGGTTTTGATATTAAAGTAATTTTAGTAGTAACTGTTTTATTAGGGGTAAAAGTTAAAACAGGAGTTGAGGTTATTTCTGGTACCTCAGATATTTTAGTATTAGTAGGGCTTATTAAGGATAATGGTGTTGTCACTTTCATATCATTTTTTTCTTTACAGCTAACAACAAATCCTATTAAAGAGATTATAGAAATAATTATTATATATCTATTGAAATTCATTCAAAAACCTCTTTAATTTTGTAAATTTTCTTTATGAACAGTTACAGTTAAAGAACCAGGAAAATATATCTCTTCTTCTGTTGTAGCTTTTCTCTCTATTTTACCTATTTTTGACTTTGCTATATAAAATGCTTCATTGACACTCTTTGGTGGTTTTGCAAAAATCATATTATTGAAAAATTCAGTCGCTATCTGTCTAGAAGAAATCATATAAGAATCAGTAGTAAAGCCAATACAGGCTTGTACTGGGTTATTAGCGTTATAAAAGCTATCTATAAAAGACCAACTATTACAAGCACCAATAAATACTATTGAATTCCCTGGTTTTTCCTGCTCAATCCAGGTTTTTGAAAGATAAAGTTTTTTTATGCGGTGTAAAGTTTTTTTATAATATGGGTAATCAAAACACCAAAGTTCATTTTCCTGGTCCCTATAGTAGTTAACAAAATCAGACATTTTTGTATTTTCACAATATATACCGCAGTCCAGTCCGAAATTTTTCATTCCATGAGTAGCAATATAAACTACTCCATAATCTGCTTTATACTTAAAGTCATCTGGAAGTATAATATGATTAGGATCATTTGGATCTTTTGCATAGTAAGGAACTACCATTATATCTGGATTATTAGGTTCTGGAGTAGGGGTTAAAGTTGTGTATATATCACAATTTCTTACGATTTTTAGATTAATATCAAACACAGGA
>JBEHWO010000736.1:0-2276 GCA_040217695.1 Vulcanimicrobiota bacterium
AGAAGATTTTCCCTCCTGTAGAGAAATATTTTACAGAAGATTACCGGATACCTTCAATCAAAAAAGTAAGAGCAGAAGAAAGTGAAAAAGGGAAGTTTCTTGTTTATATCGGTATAGACGGGCAAAATAATCTGCTACCCGGAAAAGATTATTTTATAGATTTAAGATATGGAGAAAAAGATAGTATTTTCAGTGAAATATCTCTTCTTCAAAAAATTGAAATTGATTATGAAGAAAATGTTATTTTAAATGGCAGTGAAATTATCTGTTCTTCTTTCGGTCTTGATAAAGATACAGATTATTATATTTATGTAAAACTTATCGGGAAAAATCCTTCCCTTCAGACTCCTTACAGTAAAACAGTTTTGCATACAACTGATGGAATTTATCCGGGAATTATTTATTCTTTAGAGGGAGAGGGAAGAGAAAGTTCTGTTTATGTTACATGGGAGAATAACTGTAACAGATTTAATATTTATTCAGGGGACAGTCCCGGTAATCTGAATTTTTTAAAGACTGTAACAGGTAATTCAGCTGTCATAGATAATCTTGTAAATGGAACGATTTATTATTTTTCTGTTTCTCCTTTATCGGAAACAGATCAAGAGGGACCTGTAGCCTATCCGGTTGCACTATGTCCGAAAGACTGTACACCTCCTCCTTCTCCTGAAGGTCTCTATGTAGAATATAAAAAAGAAAACAAAAAACTTCAGGTTATGTGGAACCCTGTCATCTGTGACGATCTTTCCTGTTACAGGTTATACTGTTTCCCTTCAGAACAGAAAATAAGACTCCCTTTTATAATTCCTTCTCATATATGTGAAATGTTTATTGATAATCTTTCTATTTCTCATAGTTATAAAATATTTGTTACATCTGTTGATTATAATAACAATCAGAGTAATCCCTGTGAAATAAAGGAAATTTTTATAAAGGAGTAATGCCTTTGATATATAAAATTTTTATATTTACGATTTTTTTTCTTCTTATTTTCCACACCTTCACCATAGCAGCTAATAAAAAAATACTTGCCCTTTATAAATCAAATGAAAATGCCTCTGTGTCAGACAATCCTGTTTTATATCATCTTGAAAGTGAATTGAGAAATCTCGGTTATGAAGTAGATTATAAAGATGCCCTTTCTGTTCTGCCGTCATCTGAAGAAATGAAACAATATGAAGGTGTTGTAACCTTTTATTTTACTGCCATACATCCCCATCCGGAAGATTATATTAAATGGATGGCCACACAGATAAAAGAAGGCAGAAAAGTTATAATTTTTGGAAATTTTGGTGCCCATTCCAGTGATGGAATTAAATGGCTCAATAATGAAGATTTGAATGATTTTTTTCTTTTACTCGGACTGGAATTTAAAGGCAGTGATAAAATAGAGAGAGATGATATAGAAATTCTTTACAGGGATTCTTCCATAGTAAATTCTCTGCCTTCACATTTACCTGAATATTTTACATTATTTGAATCTGTAAATAAAAATAATAAAAAATACCTTGCCACATGTCTTAAAGGTCAGACTGACAGAGAAAATTGTGCCATTATAAGAACTCCCTGTGGAGGAATGGCTCAGATAGGATATATTTATTCTGTAGATGAAATTTCGGGAAATATAATATGGCATTTAAACAGGAAGGATTTTTTATACGATATTCTTAACTATAAAAACCCTGAAAAGATAATTTATAAAAAAATGCTTGCCCTTTATAAAAGTTCTGAAAAACAGTCTGAGAGAGAAAATTTCATTAAAAAACTTGCCTCTTCGAAACTATTTAAACTCGGTTATCAGTTAGATTATTATGATATAGATAAAGGTATACCTTATGATATGAAAAATTATTCAGGAATTATTTCCTGGTACGACACTTCAGAAATGTATGATGCGGCAAAATACTGTGAGTGGCTTGGTGATCAGGTTTCTGAAGGGAAAAAGGTTATAGTTCTGGGTGAATTCGGTGCCTATACGGAGAAAATAAGAAAGGATTCCGGTTATATTCTGAGATATTTAAGTGAAATAGAGATAAATAATTTTTTCTATCCCTTCGGTCTTGTAATGAAACAGCAGTGGACAGACAGAGCTGATATAATAAACTGTGATTATATATCAGAAGAATGTATTAATAAAGAAATGCTTTCTAGAAAGGAAGATTTTAAAAATTATTTTCTCTTTAAATCCCGCCTGTCTGAAAATAAAAGTTTTCTTACTCTGAGCAGAAAAGACAGAAAAGGAAGCAAAAGTGATGTAGTTGTAGTAACACCTTATG
>JBEHWO010000737.1:0-2266 GCA_040217695.1 Vulcanimicrobiota bacterium
GTCATTATCCATTTCCCTGGCACCGAGTACCAATACCTGCAAGAGAGTACTGTAATTCATTACGATATAATTATTCTCTATTTAAACTGAATAAATTGAAATAATATTACCGATAATAAAAAACGCTTACCAATTGGCTTGATAAGCGTTTCAAATGATTTATTTAGTGAAGCAGAATTTATTCATTATTCTTAGCTCGTAAAAGTTATCGTAAAAGTATCATTTTTTTAACTTCAACAAATGTATCACTCTCAATTCTGTACAAATATATCCCGCTTGTTAAATTATCTGCATTAAATTCCAGTTGATGATAACCTACTTCGTAAAACCCTTCGGTGAGTTTTACCACCAATTCACCGAGCATATTATAAACATTAATTCTTATCTGTGTACTCGTAGGCAAAGAGAATCCTATAGTTGTGCTAGGATTAAATGGATTTGGATAATTCTGATAAAGAATAAAATCTGTTGGATGGCTTGTATTTTCTCCTTCAATGTTGTTGGGAGATTGAAATTCATAAGCACCCAATGTTGGAGAAGAACCTCTGGGCTTTCCTTCTATATCAGTCCACGGTAAACCCTTGCTCTCTATAAAAGCCTTTAAGTTTTCACCTTTGTTTCTTGCAGGGGAAGTCTCACTTATAACATATCCATACCTTCCTCTGATATTATTTACAAATTGAGGATTGGAACTTAATCCTGTGCCGCCATACCTATTTACCCAATCATTCCATCCTGAAACAGAACCAATCGGACTACCACCTACTCCTTCCCATCTGTTATTTCCAAATGCAGCATTACCGTAATCTCTCCACATTAAATTATTTGTACTCTGTTCTGCTTTAACAGTCCACGAAGTATTCCATCCACTACTCCAGGTTGCAAGACCCTGACCACCGTAATTGGAAGGATTTTGTCCGTTTGTACCATATTGTGCTATTATATTGTTTTTAACCCAGGCAGGGTATTCGTGATATATTGAAAAGGAACCACCATTAGTTGCAACTATTGTATTCTGGTATACAAAAGCTGGAGGCATAACACTGCTTCCATAACCATACCATCTGAGATATAAGTTTGGACCATAAGGATTACCACCTGGCAGCAAATGACCACCACCTTTTATATAATTGTTGTAAATTATTAATGTATCTAAATTACCAGGTCTTGATTGTACACCTAATATCATTGTGTGACCTAATATACCTGAATCAACTATGCATACATTATTCCATATCTTTACATCTCTTACTACGTGTGATTGAATTGCATCTATATGCATATGATTTGGATACTGAGTCTGTGACTGACGATTCCGCTGATGAAAATAATTATGATGAATATTTACTCCGGCAGCCATCTGGAAATAGAGAACATCATCTTCAGTAGTGGATTCATCCGGGTGTGATATTGCTACACAGTTTTTGATTTCTATATCTTCTGCACACGGACCGCCTGGAGCTAAATTATAATCATCTCCGCCTATAATATGAATACTTCTGCCCAATGTCTCAGTTATTTTACAACTGTCAACTACAATATGATTTATGTAACCGTGTAAATAAATACCGTGCAGTTTCGTCCTACGAACTTCAAATCCCTTCACATAAACCCAATCATGATTAGGAGTACCATATTCTTCAATCAGAACACCATAGTTTCTTGTAAATCCACCGTCTATTATTACTCTTCCATTATGTCCGGTATCTATACCGTTTCGGACAGTCACATAATTATTTACTGAACCGTGAGTTTGAATATTTAATTGTTCCTGATAGATAACGGAATCCGTTCCACCTGATATATAAAGTACATCGCCAGGTTGAATCTGATTCCATTTAATTGCTGAAAATGATTGCCAGGCATTTGCCCAGCTTATTCCATTATTTTGACCTGTAGCGTTTCTATCTACGTACCAATTTGCGGCAGACGTCAATTTAGATATAAAAAGAAATAAAACAGAGAAATAAATCAGTTGTTGAAAGGATCTCATAGGTGCTCCTGAAATTATTATTTCATATAATCATAGTAATTTGGTTATGTTTAGGAATGAGATGCTTATGTTGCTTTCTCCATAAAATTTTTGCACTTCGCAAAAAGCAATAATTCTCAAAGGCAAAGTAACAAATTTCTTTCCAGTTCAAAAAGAGTGGGAAAAATATTTTTAACTTAAGAAATGAAGAGCTTGAGGATTTTTTCAATAAACCCATATCCTAACTGAGAGAATAATTTTCCCAATAATGGGAATTATAAAAAGATTATGTTA
>JBEHWO010000738.1:0-2262 GCA_040217695.1 Vulcanimicrobiota bacterium
GCACTCAGAGCCATTCTAGACCGGTTTTAGGGCATATTACCGGCGTTCATACTGTAGTAATAATAATACCTATTTTCACGAATGGCAGGACATGCCGGTTAAATGCGGTATTTTCATCTATTGGCCTTTTCGCGGGGATGGGCAAAAAAGGAGATATTCTTTTTCATCTGGCAGGAGCCCAGGGCGAAGGATGCCATGGTGATGGGTAAAATCGATAGTTATAAATCATCAAGGAATTATATTATTGTCATAGAACTTCTAATGTGACAAAGGTGAGATACCATTGGAGGTAAATTATTATGATTGTAAATTTCCCTACTTATAATGAATTAGAAGAAATGGCTATTTGCACGTTAACTGAAGCTTTTTGCATAGCTTATAAAGTTTATTCTGATAGTAACAAAATAAGATCTTGGAAAGAAGATTTTTTTAAACATCGTCAAAAAACTTTATGTGCCTCTTTTATGCTTTATTATGAAAGTATTGAATATTTTATGAAATCAGCAATTACCAAGGTAACACCTTTATTATTACTTAATGTAGAAAGAAATAAATGGGGTAGTAATCCCAATAATTCAACAAATAAAGACTTTAATGAATTTTATATTATAAGTGGAGAAGATTTAATTAATACATACTTTGCATTACCAAAAGAAATATTAAATATTAATAATCTAACAGAAAAAAAATATACAAAAAATATACAAAAAATATATAATTTTATGGATAATATGAGAATTAAAAGAAATAAGATTGTTCATAGTGTTTTTACAGAAGATTTAACCTCTGATTATATTATAAAAAATATCCTTCAAATTTACTTACATTTTTGTGGTCAGGATATTTGGTGGGAAATAATTAAAGATTATTTTTATAGTGACCCTGATATCTATTATATGCAGATGGAAGATTTTGATGTTAAAGCCCGCTTAATACAGAAGTTGGATTATATTGAAACTATATTAGGTAAAATACAACTCAGACAATATTTTTCATATACAGGTAGAAAATATTGTTGCCCAGAATGTAGCAGTGTTTATAATGAATTAAATATAGAAAGTAAATGGGCTTTTCTACACCCTAATAAACCAAACTCAAAAAAAATTCATTGCTTAATTTGCGGAGAAGATTTTGAAATTCATAGAATAAAATGTAGTAAACCTGGTTGTAAAGGTAATGTAATCTACGAGAATGTTTGTTTAACGTGTTTATATGAATAGATGAAAAACAATAGGAGAAACTTAAAAGAAGCTATTCTGTTTCAAAAAATAAGGCATGTTCACAGTAAATCATACCTGTGGAATATCGGCACTCAGGCCCTATGGATGATATATATTATTTCCATGAATGGAAGAAAAAGCCCGTTTAATGGCAGTTTTTCAGGATTACTATCCAGGGCAGGAGCTGAGGAATTTTAAAGACATAGACAGGGTAACGATTTTATCACTCTCTGAAGGTCCGTTAATCCGGAGATATGGACCGTTACCCATAGGATAAACTCTGATATGAAGTTATTCTTTTTAAATAGGAACTGTTACCCAGGGCAGGAGTAAAACTTCTGCAGCAGAGGAGCTGGGGATCTGTACCATGGATGACAGCACATCCAGCAGGCAGGAAATTTTCTTCCAGATGTGGAATATAACAGCAGAACAGGTGAAGAAGCTCTTTGAATAGAGTAATTCACCTGTTTTATTATTTCTCCATTGCTTTTTTAATACGAGCTATACGACCTTCATAACCTGCTTTGGTACCGTCTTCAAGACCATATTTTATGGCTTTTTCACATATAGCAATAGCCTTTTCATATTCTTTATTTTCGGTAAGTAATGTTGCATAGTGTTGAAAAGTGCTTACTCTTGGCAATGTTCCATACCCTATTTTCCACTTTAAATCTTTGGCAATGGAAGGAAATTCCTGAAGATGTTTTTCTGCATATTCAATACATATATCCCTATACTTTTGATCTTTTCTTAATTTATATGCTATTTTAACGATGTTCTGTAAAAGAAAATGTCTATCAATAGGGCTTGCTTTAACGTTAGCTACTTTCAACATAAGATTAATATCTCCAGAAGTTCTGGCAAGAAGTACATCATTTTGGGTAGTAAAAATAACTTCACTCATTATCATCTCTCCTATACTCTTTATTTGATAAATCTCTTTTCTATATAGCATATTAACAATCCTGCCATATATCAAAGGAAGGATTTCCCCTTTTCTCTGTGGAATAACTGGGTGACCTGATGAAAAAGGGATTGTGAC
>JBEHWO010000739.1:0-2260 GCA_040217695.1 Vulcanimicrobiota bacterium
TAGCGATGATCAGTTCGAATTAAAGGATTTCTGGAAACTGTGGAATAAAAAAGAACGATATGACATACTTACAGGAGTCAGAAGAGAACGCCACGATCCTCTCTCACGAAAAATACTTACCAGAATAGTAAGATTTTCCATTCTTCTCCTCTTCGGTACCTATATTGAAGATGCAAACATACCTTTTAAATTGCTCAGAAGAGAAGTATGGGAAGAAACGGAAAATTTAATTCCCAGAGCATCGCTTGCTCCTTCTCTATTTCTTGCCATAGCTGCAAAAAAACGGCTCTTCCGATATTACACAACTGCCGTTACCCATAAAGAAAGATCTACCGGAGTATGTTCCATAAGATATTTCAAACTCTTCAAATTCTGTCTTAAAGGTTTTATGCAACTGCTGGATTTCAGAATCCGGCTGTTTTTGATGAGATAAGACGAGATGAACAAATTAAAAATAATTATAACAGCTTTAATATTATGTTTTTTTACCTTTACGGTATCCATGGCTCAGTCATCATCGGAATGTAATAAAAAAGGAATTGACTTCTATAATAAAGGGGAATACAAAGAAGCTGTTTACTGGTTTACCAGGGCACTGGAGAAGGATCCGAAATCAGCAAAATTATGGTTTAATAAAGGGAATGCCTGTTATAAACTGGCTGCCTATAAAAGCTCTCAAGAGGAATCATATAAAGCAGTAGAAAAAGAATTTAAAAATGCAATAGATTGTTATAATAAAGCTCTGGCATATACGAGAGAGGATTCTACAACAATTTTATTCAATAAAGCAATAGCTTTATTCGGTCTTATGAGCACATCAAATGAAAACAGGGTAAAGGAAGAGGCAAAAGAATGCCTTAATAAAATTCTGAAGGTTAATCCTGAATTAAAAGGTCTGAATATTAATAAAAATTTTATTGGCGGATGGTCTCCTATAAGTATTGCCTGTGCCCTTGGTAATGAAAAACTCGTAGAAGTACTCATAAATAAAGGTGTTGATGTCAATTCAAAAAGGATTGACGAACTTGATGTCAGTTGGACGCCCCTTTACTCTGCAGGTACTAAAAAAATAGCGGAATTACTTATAGGAGCAGAAGCAAAAGTAAATATAAAAAACGAACTGGGGTTCACACCTTTACATACTGCCGTGGCAAAAGGGTTTAAAGATGTAGTGGAAGTTCTACTTATCAACGGTGCAAAAACAGATGTTAAAGATTTTTATGGCTATACACCTTTAGAATCTGCAAAAAGAAATAAAAACTCGGCTATAATAGACCTTCTTATTAAATATGGTGCTAAAGAATAATTATTTAACAAAGCCTTTCATAAAGAGGTGCCTTCTGGTGTTTCTATCACTTATCACAATAGTCTTGCTTTTCCTTGCATGGGCCTATTTTTCCGTTCAGAGAGAATACAGAAGTCTCATTTACGACTCGGTTGAAGCAATACCGGAAAAACCTGTGGCAGTTGTCCTTGGAGCGGGCGTATGGGGAGAAACCCTTTCACCTGTCCTGGAAGACAGGGTTTTTACAGGGGTGGAATTGTACAAAGAGGGAAAAGTAAGAAAACTCCTTATGACAGGCGATAACAGCGAAGTAGACTATGATGAACCTGCTGCCATGAAAAAATATGCCATAAAACAGGGAGTGCCGGAAGAAGATATTGTAGTTGACTGCGCCGGCTTCAATACTTATGAAAGTTTTTACAGGGCAAAAGAGATTTTTTCACTTACCGATATTATCATAGTTACACAGAAATTCCATCTTCCACGATCCGTTTATATAAGCAACAAACTGGGATTAAATGCAGTCGGTATCATTTCCGACAGAAGGGAATATGTAGCATCTGACTGGTATAATACAAGGGAATTTTTCTCAAGTGTAAAAGCTTTTGTCTGGGTGAATATAACAAAACCGAAACCTACTTTCCTCGGGAAAAAAGAAAAAATGTTTTAAAGATTGAATTCTTCAATTCAGTTATATATAATAAAAATAGTGGAGAATTAAATGGTACCTATAAATGAGATAAGAAATAGAATAAAAAATGGAGATTATCGTTTTTCTGAACATGCAGTCAAAAGAATGATAAAGAGATCAATCGAAAATTTCGAAATAGAAGAAGTATTATCGAACGGTGAAATAATAGAGGAATATCCTGATGATAAATATGCTCCAAGCTGTCTTATTTATGGTACAACAACAGATGGAAGAAATCTCCATGTTCAACTCTCAGTATCACCTGTTGTAATTATTACATTATA